>JASJDW010000148.1 GCA_030064955.1 Crocosphaera sp. | reverse complement strand
ACAATATTGCTAATATTTTAGCATAATAAGTCCTGTAGAACCGGAATTCCTTCCCCTAAAGCCGTATAAAAACCAAATGCAAACTCAATGGCTGCTTGATCTTGTATCAGTTGGTTCATGCCAATAACATAATCAATATGTTTGCTAATGGCTTTACCTTGTTCTTCTGAATAACAAGCATTAAGAATAACACATTCAATTTGATTGACAAATAATTTAAAAAGTCCTGATAAAGACTCTGCATTAATTAATTTTGATACTATATTATTTGTCTAGATATTTTTTAATGAGTCTGATTAATTCTTTTTCATTACAATGCTTAGATATAAAATCATTAACAATATTTTCTTGAGTCTGAGTCTCTTTTATGTTTTCTTGATCTGCACTGGTTATAATAATGGGAAGGTCTTGAAAAATACTACTTTTCTTGATTATTTTAGAAAAATGATAGCCATTCATTCCCGACATCTCCATATCAACTAATAGTAAATCAGGTTTAATTTCAAATAACTGAGTAAGAGCAAGTTTAGGATCAAAGACAAGGTAAAAATTCATATTATCTAAGTTTAAATGCGCTTTGACTGTATTTAAAGTGGTTTCATTTTCATCAATACAAACAATTTTTTTGTAATTATCATCGTTGTTGCCAATTTCTTGAGTTTTGACAATTTTATTTGAAGCTGGATCGCTATTACAATTGATCTGACAACATGAATGGGATGATACAACAGGAGGAAGCTGATCAAATGGAGGTAACGGAGAATGAAGTTGCAAAATGTTTGATTGTAAATAAGGATAAATGAGTTCTGCTACTTGCCAGTCATCTAATTTTAGTAAAATCCCCAGTTGTCGAATACTAATGTTATCTTGAATCTGAGGAATTTGTATGAGTAAATGACTAAATTCAGAAGCCACTAAATTTTTTGATTTTTCATAAGAGAGACGTTGATGAGGTGAATAAATTAGAGAATTAAACTGTTCCCATTTTTTCTGTTTTTCACACCAATAATTTAAGATATCTACTACATCAAACCCTTGTTCTAAAGGAAAAAAGCGACTTTCTTCTTCACAGCCATAATAACTGATGTTCTCAATGTAAAAAAATGATTCTAAGGCATCTTGAGTAAATTGATCAATTAAATCTCTTTGTTGAGGTACGCTTAAATTTTCCTCTTTAATAAGCCAATCAATTGCTTTTGTAATAAATGCTTCACCTTTCTCTTGAGTTAAACCATCTTTACTCATTTTTTCAAGAATTTTGGGAGTTTTTTCTTCATATCCTAAAACATATAAACAAACTTCTAAATTATTAATCGACTGTAAAGAATGAGAAGACGATTTTATTTTTCTTTGTTCTAAATTTATTTTCCAAGTAATATCCTGGCTAGTGATAATTAACTGTCCAGTATAATTAAAACTAGACATTCGTTCTATCACTTTAAATGGATTAAAAAAGCGTTCCATAGCAGTTTAAACTTATGTTTTTTAAGTCGGTTATTATTCTTAATTAATCATAATATGCTAAATTTATTACTATTGACGATGTTATTTGTCCTGAATAATTAAGGGTTAAGTTAAGGTAAATTCGTATTTACGCGGAAATTTTAGATTCTATAATCAAAAATTCTATTCTTATTGTTAAGTTAAATTACCAAAATAGTCAATAACTAATTATTTTAGTTTTAAACATTGATTTTTGATTATACATAATCTCCTCAATTCCATCTTCTTGTAGACTGTCTTGTCACAATTTATCAATTTCTTAAACCGATCTGAGGTTTATTTTTGAAGGGGTAATTCTAGGGTAAAGCAACTCCCTTTACCATATTCTGATGTTAGGGTAAGGTTTCCTTGGTGAAGTTGGGCTAGTTTCCGTGATAAAGCTAACCCTAACCCTGTCCCTTTATGTCTGCGACTAAGGTTACTATGAATTTGTTGGAAGGGTTGAAATAGTTTCTTTTGATCTTCTTCTTTGATCCCAATTCCTGTATCAATTACACAAAAAGTTAGTAAACTGTCAACTTTTTTAACTTGTAAAGTGACTGAACCTTGTTCAGTAAATTTAATAGCATTAGACAGTAAATTGATAAGAATTTGTTTGATTTTTCTTTGATCAACGGTACAAAAATCCACTTGATCACTTAACTGTAAAATCAGGTCTAAATTTTGCTCATTTGCTTTGGGTTGAACAATGGATATTGCTGCTAAACAAATGTCTTCAACGGCAACAGTTTCTATAAATAATTCTTCCTTATTTGCTTCAATTTTTGAGAGATCTAAAAAGTCATTTACTAGGGCTAATAAATGCTCTCCTGATATCCTAATGCCATTAACATACTGTTTTTGTTTTTCGTTTAAAGTGCCATAAATCTCTTCTTTTAACATTTTAGAAAATCCTAAAATACCAGCGAGTGGGGTTCTTAATTCATGACTAATATGGGAAAGATAGTCACTTTTATGTTCACTATAAGATTGTAATTTTTTATTTTCTAACTTAATTTCATTCATTTTCTCTAGCCATTGAATTTGCTGAATAGCTAAAGCAAGTTGATGGTTAATAATTTCTAAATTATCTATTTCTTCTGGGTTAAAAGTTCTCTCAGATTCCTCAGTTTGTAAGATTAAATAGCCAAAAAATTGCTGATTTAGATAGACAGGAAGACTTAGGATACAGCAATGAAATCCACCCTTATCCTTTATTTTTTTACAGGGGGAATTTCCCCGAGAGTTTGTAAAAATACTATCTCCTTGACAAAATTGATAAACTTGATATTGTTGGGTACAGTTAATTAAAGGAAACCACTGCTGATAAACAAAATTTTCGAGCCAACTTTTATCTCCTATTCCCCAAGCATTATAAATTTGGCAAACTGATGATTCTATTCTTAACAAAATCACATTATCAATGCGATAAGCTTCCCCCATTATTGCTAAAATCTCAGCAATTTTCTCTTTAGGATCAATATCAGAGTTTAATAGACAATAAATTTGCCGAATTAGTTGTTGTGACCAATTTTGATAGTATATGATTTTAGGCATTTTTGTCTCTTGCTGGAAAGTCTCTGCATATTGACTTGTCAAAGTATTCATGGGTGTTGCTGCTTTATTTGATAGTCGGACACATTTAGAGTTAACTGTGAGGCAAACGGATAGGAAGTTGCAAAGGAGTTTAAATTTTAGTAATACTTTTTAGCACAGAAACTTCTATTAATGACCAACTAGCTAGTTTTTACTACCCACCTCATCCTAATTATACAGGTAAATTTACTTTCATCAAACTGTTGGATCAACAGAACATCCGATTGTTAATTTATTAGGGATGTTTTTGCAACCTTATCTTAAAATTGCCGACGGGAAAAAATGACACTGGAAATTGTCAACAATAAAATAATATAAATGATGCCATAAACTGCATCTATTAATAGTTCTGAACTACTAGGAAAAATCCCATAAACGGCTGTATTTTTGAGGTTAAATCTTTCCAGGTTAGGAACTACTAAATAGATGCTTTCTGTTAAAGCAGTGATACTAGGATTTTCACTTAATTTTGCTAGTTCTAGTAAGTCACTACTTAGGTGTCCAATGATATAAATACCAAAGCTTAAAAGGGTAGCTAAAATTGAACTGGTAAACACGCCAAAGGTTATGGCAACAGCCGTTAAAACGGCCAATTCTAATAAGAGATAAACTTGAGACACAATTAAACTAATAGGGGAAAAAGTAATATTAGCCCAGGTTAATGCACCTAAATAAAGCACCGTCATAATCGCAATAACAACCGTTAAAACACCACATAATCCTAAATGTTTACCAACAATCAATTCTGACCGACTAATGGGTTTGGGAATTAAAATTAGAACAGTTCTTTTTTCAATTTCTTTGTTAATTAAAGCAGTTCCTACGAAAATAGCAACGATCGCCCCTAAAAAAGAAGTTAATCCTAAGCCAATATCAAGGAAAATTTTACCATCTGCCCCGACAGAAATTTCAGGAAGTAACCTTAAAGAGAGGGCTAAAATAACGGCAAAAAATCCAATTACATAGAGAATGCGATCGCGGATAACTTCTCTAAATCCATTACTAGCAATGATCCAAATTCTGATTAAATTCATTGTTTCTAGAGTATCTTTCTGACTGCTGTTGACTTTCTTATTATTCCCCAGTAACCCCTTCCTGTTATCATAATATTACAGGAAATTTATAAACCTTAAGAAATGATTGTCATGAAAAGATACAAAATCAAGCCCTGGATCATTTTACCTATCTTAAGTTTAATTACAGCTATTTGTTTAGTAGGGTGGCAAACCCAGGGATAAGGAAGTTCCTAAACGAAGTTCCGGCACTATCCCACAGAAGTCTCCGAGTCAGAATAGTTTTCAAACTTTAAGCCATAAATTCTTATATGAATAAATAGAGAGATGAAAAGATGGAATTAATCAATCAAACACCTTTTCTGGAGAAAATCATTATTTATCCGATTAAATCTTTAGATGGTGTATCTATTTCCCAAGCAACTCTGCTTAAAAGCGGTGCGTTAAAATATGACAGACAATGGGCAATTTTTGATAACAGTCAGAAATTGATCAATGGCAAAAGTAACAATAAAATTTATCATCTAAGAGCTACTTATAATGATACCTTGACTCAAGTTACCTTAAGTAATAAGGAAAATCATTTAAGACAAACTTTTAATTTACAAGGAGAAATAAAAGAAGTAGAATTATTTTTAAGCGAATATTTTGGTTGTTTCGTTAATTTAAAAGAAAACAGCATAACGGGGTTTCCTGATCAGACTAAAGCATCTGGTCCAACTATTATTAGTCAAGCAACTTTAGAAACCATTGCTCAGTGGTTCCCGCATCTGACGGTAGAAGAAATAAGAAGAAGATTTCGAGCAAATTTAGAAATCAATAGAGTTCCTGCGTTTTGGGAAGATCAATTATTTGGCAATAAAAATCAAGGGGTTGACTTTCATATTGGTGAGGTTAATTTTCAAGGAATCAAGCCTTGTCAAAGATGTATTGTCCCCACAAAAGACTCTTACACAGGAGAAATAACCAAGAACTTTAAAGAACAATTTATAATCAAAAGAAAAGAAACCTTACCGAGTTGGGTAAATTCTAGTCAATTTAATCATTTTTATCGGGTGAGTGTTTATACAAAAGTCACGAACTTACAACAAGAAACTCCCTTAACAGTTGGAGATGAAGTCAAAATAATTGATAATTGATCAGTATGATTAATACCTAAAATATGTCCTTTTCCTTTCAACTACAAAAAAAATGCTGTCACACCAAAGCTAGAGTCGGAACTTGGTCAACCCCTCATGGTATGGTTGAAACCCCCAGATTTATGCCCGTAGGAACCCTCGCAACGGTAAAAGGGTTAACCCCTGCACAACTGGAAACAACCGGCGCACAAATGATTTTAGCCAACACCTACCACCTGCATCTACAACCAGGGGAAACCATTGTTAAAGCAGCCGGAGGACTTCACAAGTTTATGGGATGGGAGGGACCAATTTTGACAGATTCTGGCGGTTTTCAAGTGTTTAGCCTCAGTGAACTGCGAAAAATTAGAGAAATCGGTGTTACTTTTCGTTCTCCTAGGGATGGTAGCATCATTGAGTTAACCCCTGAACGGTCGATCCATATCCAAAATGCTTTGGGTGCAGACGTGATCATGGCCTTTGATGAATGTCCTCCAGGAAACGCTGATTATGACACGGTAGCAGCAGCAACCGATCGCACTTATCGCTGGTTAGAAAGGTGCATTAAAGCCCATCAAAGACCCCAAGATCAGGCGTTATTTGGTATCGTTCAAGGGGGTATCTATCCTAAGTTGCGATCAGATGCAGTATCGGCTTTAATTCAGTTAGATTTACCAGGTTATGCCATTGGTGGGGTGAGTGTGGGGGAAGAACCCGCTTTAGTGCGTGATATTGTTCAATTTACCACTCCTTTACTCCCTGAGTCCAAACCCCGTTATTTAATGGGTGTCGGGACTTACAAAGAAATGGTCATGGCCATTGCTTCTGGGATCGATTTATTTGATTGTGTCATTCCCACTCGTTTTGGTCGTCATGGGACAGCATTGGTAGGAGGGGAAAGATGGAACTTGAAAAATGCCCAGTTTCGTGAAGATTTTACCCCTTTAGACTCGGAATGTCCTTGTTACACTTGTAAAACTTTTTCTCGAGCTTATTTAAACCATTTAGTGCGATCGCAGGAAATGCTCGGTTATATCCTCCTATCGTTACACAATGTGACTGAATTGGTCAGGTTTACCCAACGTATTCGTGAGGCTATTTTAAAGGATAATTTTACCCAGGAGTTTGCTTATTGGTTGAAAAAAGATTCTCCTTAATTTTTATTATTAATTATGCTTGAAGAAAACGACGAACTTTTCCTAACGCAATGTAAGAGTCTCCTTTAGCTGTTTCTTTAATTTCATCCACGACAAAGAGTATTCCTTCTTGACGAATACTGCGAGGAAAACGAACATTAAAATCGGGATTATAACCGTCAGAAACTACCCTTGCCCTCAGTTTTTTACCTTCTTGTACACATTGAATTAATACCCCATCTCCTACGGTATCAGTGGTTTCTAAATCGGCTAACGTTAAGGAGGATTTAACTGCCTTTAAGTTTTGGGATTTCTGATAAGTTTGTCTTGATTTTCTTTCTTCTCCAGGTTTAACTAATCGTCGGATATTGCCTGAGACTCGATAAAATGATTGATTAGCAGATAAGATAATTTCATCGACAATATAAGTTACTCCTTCCTCTCGAATATTACGGGGAAACTGCACATTTAAGTTAGAATCATAACCCTCAGAAATAACCTTGATTCGTAATTTTCCACCCACTCTTACACATTGTAATAAAATACCATTACCAGGATCTGAAATAGCTTCTAAACTATCAGCATTTCCTGCTGTTGTTCCTCTTAATTTTAAATCATTTCGGCTTCGATTGCGAGTTTGATAGGATTGATCTCGCATTTCTTTGCGAATTGAACGGTTAAAATAACCCTGGTTTAATTGTTGAGAATAATATTCTAATTGACTAATTTCTTCAGCTATTTCAAAAAATTCAATTAAAGCTTTTTCTTTTAATGATTGGACAATTTCTTGTAATTTTTGAGAAGCTTCTTGATATTTTCCCTGATCGGCTAATTGAATAGCCTCGTCTTTAACTTGTGCAATCCGAAACTGACTGGTTTTCTCGATAACTTCTGGATTGGGTTGTAAATTTTTGGATGCTTCTTCATCGTCAACCGTAATGGTAATGGGAATCTCCCCATCTAAGGTTTTAATACTATCATTAATTACGGTGTCATAACGATAAGAAAGGGTTAGAATTTCAGATTTACCGATTTTATTCTGGGGTTCAATAGATAATGATAATGCTAAGGGTTTATTCTCTGTTTGATACACATCCCCTAAAATAACTTCAGTTTTTTCTTTTGTGATTGTGGTGGCATAATTGTTTAAAACTTCTTTGATAGTTACGTCTTTTTGCGGATGTAAAGTGACCATTAAATTTTGAGCAACTAAGGATACTAAGCTTTCCATTTCAATGCGAAAAACATCAGCAGAATCATCTGGAGATTGAATAAAATAAAAGTTACCACCAGCAGCATCTGCCATTCCTATTAATAAGTCTTCGTTGAAATTACTGCCAAAACCCAAAGTAGTAGTAACAATACCTTGATTAGCTTTTTCTGCTGCCGTTTTCAGCAAAATTTTTGGTTTTCTTTCCCCAACATTAGCTAAACCATCTGTTAGTAATAAAACTCGATTTAATTTATCAGTAGATAAGTGAGATTTCACTTGAGAACATCCCAATAACCAACCACCACTTAAATTAGTACATCCTCTAGCCTGTATTTTTTTTATTTTAGCTTTTATTTCTTGTTTATTAGTGACAGCTTGATGGGGAACAATCACCTCAGCTACATCATCATAGATAATGACGGACAACAGGTCATCAGGTGAGAGAAAATCCACTAATTTTTCTGTGGCTTGAATGGAATTACTCAAGGGATAACCAGCCATCGATCCCGAACGATCTAAAACAACGCTAAGATTAAGAGGACGACGGAGTGCAAGTTCGACAGAGCTTTCTGGTTTAAAGTTAACCAGTAGGTCTACAGTGGTAGGTGTTTGTATGGGTATTAAAGACTGACTTAGGGTGTAGCTAATTTTCATTTAAACTGTCTCTATATTTTTATTTATTTTCTTAGAATGCCCAGATTACTTCTGGAATCATAGTTTGTTTTTCATGCGGTTAAATAAGTTATCTGGTATGGCATGATCTTCGGTGTAGATATAATTATATTTATCTTCTATGGTTTTCCAGTTAATAGAAGGATTACTTAAGATTTCTTGTTTAAAGATATCTAATGCTTTACCCGATAATCCTTTTTCTAAACATCTTTTCATCATCAAGCGACTTTCATCAATTTCGCCAATACATTCAAAGGGTGTATGAATTGATAATCCTAACATTTTTTCAAAGGTAGGTATTAAGTCATCATCGTCAAATAAGTTGCACTGAAACACTTGATCAACAAGTTTTGGTTCAAAAAAGGCCATCAAACCTAACCAAACATAAGCACATTTAGGACATTTTTTACACCAAGGTTTTTGAATATTACAAGAATGGATTTTGGGTAAAACTTCTGGATAGTTGCTTAAGTGATTAAAAATGCGAAAATCGTAAATAGGCTGTAAAATACTGAAATATTTAAAGTTAGATAAAAGATGGTCACGAATAAAGTTATCTAACAGGGTTTCTGCTTCTAGGCTTTTTCCCCATTGATGGTTAACTTCTTTATTAATTTCTGTCCAGAATAAATTGCCTGTATTGGCACTTTTTTCATGAGCAAGACATAAATAAGGATAGCCTTTATCTAACATCAAAATTAATGATTCAAAGACAGAAACAGGGGTTTCTGGGGCAATAATTCCTGAGTTATTGGGAAAATACAAATCAAAAAAAGGAAAGTCAAGAAAATCATCATAAATTGAGATTTTATGTTGTTCTTTTGCAGAAGTATATTCTAAGACTTGGCTAATCAAATGATGCTGTGAATCTGCTTTACCATAAACACTATGGGAATATTGCATAGAAACAAAAGGCAGATGACTTTCTTCTAGCAATTTCATGGCGACAATGCTATCTTTTCCACCGCCACAACCGACTAAAATAGTTTCATTATCTCCTAAAATTCTGCTAGGTTGACTAAATCCTAAATTCCCTGAATCAATAATTTCTGGTTGCTGATAATTGGTGACATTATTTTCATACCAATGTTGTCCAAATACCCCTTGATATATTTTGACAAATAAGTCTAGAACAGGTTTGTCTAGATATTCAGCAATAGCAGAAATATCATAATATTTGGGAAACAAAGAACATAATTTCATGCCTTCAAATAAGGCAATATGAGCAACAATACGATTGATCAGCGATGGAGAATAGTTTTCAATCAATCTTGAAAAATGCACTTCATGATAGAAAATTTTAGTGGTAAATTGAAATTCATCCGCATGATAGCTAATGTCTAGATGATGTTCATGGATAGTAAAATTATCTATTTTAATTGTTTTAATTTCCATCGCTTTTATCTTATTTTTGTGATTAGTTTACCATCCCCAGGTTCCGGGTTCTCCTTTGAATGGTCCGACAATATCTTTAGTGATCCATCCCCCATAAAAATCTCCGGCTTGGGGTGTCGCTAACTCATCATTAACGTAACAAGCATCCATTAAAGCAGGGATAAAAGCGTAGTAAGTTTGAATAGAAACAAAATTAGCTGTCGGTTGAAAATACCGCCAACATCCATATTGAATATATTTATCGCCAATCTTAATATCATAATAAATATATCGTCCTTTCCATTCACAAGAAATTTGTCTAGAAGTTTCAATAAGATGCTCTACTTTAACATCTTCGGGGGGAAAATAATAGGTAGGAGGATGACTGGTTTCTAGAACTCTTTTTCCGTTGCTTGTTTCTGCTAAAATAATACCATTACAAATTACTTTGAGATGTTTATCAGTATCTTGTAAAATGGCAGGACGAGGATAGTCCCAAACAGATTCTTGACCCGGTTTTGGAGGGATAGGAGTTGGTCTCATAAGTTAACTAATACCTCTATAAGTCATTTTATAGCAGTTCCCATAGTTGTGAGGTACAAACTCTTCTAGTTTTAGGAGTTAGGAGTTAGGAATTCAGATTTTGACTATTAGGTGTACCTCATGAGTCCAGGAAATGCTGTAATTATTACGTACACTAATTCATTATACAAGAATATTGAAGCTATTTTTCAACCTTTGGCGATTATTTAACAACGGAGTTTACCCGATGATTGAATTAATGCTTAAAGTTTATTATGTTTGAGGATAATTGTTGTGTTAATCGGTTCTTGCTTCAAATATATTTAATATGAAACACTTGTGCAAAGGTTTCAATTACTTTTGCTTGTATTTCTTCTAAGGTAATGTTAGGGATAAATTGCTGTAAACTCCCTACAGGTTTATCTGTAATACCACAAGGAATAATATGATTAAACCCTTGTAAATCAGGACAAACATTGATGGAAAATCCGTGCATCGTAATCCAACGTTTCACTTTAATACCAATGGCTGCTACCTTATAATTATCAACCCAAACCCCTGTTAATCCTGGTATTCTTTTTCCTGGGAGTTGATAATTGTTTAAAACTTGAATAATCACTGCTTCAAGTTGTCTTAAATACCAATGTAAATCCTGCTGATAGTAACGTAAATTAAGAATAGGATAACCTACTAATTGACCTGGACAATGATAGGTGACTTCTCCCCCTCTTTCTGTGCGATAAACTGGAATTGTACTCTGTTGGAGATCTAATTTTATAAACTTGGTATCGCTACCTGTTCCTAAAGTATAAACAGGAGGATGTTCTAATAGTAATAAGGTATCATCTAAGCTAGGATCTTGTAACCGTTGGTTAACGAGCGATCGCTGCATCTCCCAAGCCCCTTCATAGGGCATCATCCCTAATTTTTGTAGTATACACCGTCTGGGTTGTAATAAAGGCGAAGTAGACATAACTATTAGCAAAGTTTTGAAACAAAATGTTTAAGAAACATGAAGAGATACTAAGGAACATAAAAAGAAGCCAAAGACCTATGTTTAGAACAATACAAAGTGCTAGTCTAAAAGTATACAGAGTTTATCTCGGAGAAAAGGATTGAAAGAAACGCCACCAAAAACAGGTTTTTCTCACCCATTCTTCCTCTAACCAAACTAACGGATCGTTTAGGGTTAAGATTGGGAACTAGGATCACGGAGAGATGATCACTCAGCAGGGAGAGAAATAAGAATATTTAAGCTAGTGTTAAACTCTCACCCTTCTATCATTAGAATATCTTAATCTAGGAGAAATTAGGGAATAAATGAACCCTGATTAAGATAGTTGAAAAGAGGTCAAGGAATTTATGAATAAACCAAGATATCCAACTCCATTGTTATTGAATTGATCCGATAATGACAATTCATATATAGCATTTCCTGGACTCATGAGGTACACCTAATATTCAACATCTGAACTCC
>JASJDW010000150.1 GCA_030064955.1 Crocosphaera sp. | reverse complement strand
AGAATCTTAAGACGGTAGGGTGGGCAAGTTAAAGACTTATCTAAACTAACTTCATCCTTGGAAACCTTGCCCACCCTACAAAATTCGTTGTTATTATTTCTTTAGGAACAGTCTCTTAAACTAATAATCTTAAAGAAGATGGAAAATATTAATTTTGAAGTAAACTCAGAAATTGCAAAAGCTTACCGAAATAGTAACCCAGAAAAACAAGAAGCAATCAAAAAAGTTATTCATACTTTTCTTAAATCAATTTTAGACAGTCAGGATACCAATTCTATCCTTGAAGAAATCGACATAGATACGCAACTAGATAAACAAAAAACTGTAAATAAAGATAAAAAACTTATCCAAAAAAGACAAAATCCTGATAATTTACGTCCTGCTTCTGGTCAATCTTTTCTCAGACATAAAGGAACTTGGAAAGGAGAAGATTCAGAAGAATGCTTACAAACAGTTTATGATAATCGTAGTAAAATTGAGCTTTGACTGTGTATTTACTAGATACTAACCATTATAGTCGTATTATCTTTAGGGATGAAAACCTCTGTAAAAAAGTTAGTCAGATCGGGGAATCTTTCATTTTTACTAATGTTATTGTCGGTAGTGAACTTATTTTTATAGCTCAAAAATCGAACTACCCAGATGAGAACTTAGCTAAAGTGACTGCATTTTTGAATGATATTAACCTTTATTCTCTTAATGAAGAAACTGCTAATATTTACGGTCATTTAAAAGGGAAAATAATTAATCAGTTTGGTCCAAAAGAAAAAGCAAGAAAAAGAAAAATAACAATTGATAAACTAGGAATTAGCGATCATGATTTATGGATTACTGCAACTGCTATTCAAGAACACTTAACCATTGTCTCTAGGGATAAAGACTTTCTGCGAATCAACCAAGTTCATCAGTTTACCTTAGAAAATTGGCTATAAAAGTAAAATAAAAAACATGAATAAAACATTAGTAAAACCAGAAAATATAACTATTTTAACAGGAATAAGATGGGAAACCTATCAAGCATTAGTATTGGATTTAGCAGAAACGCCTAGTAAAAAATTAACCTACGATCAAGGAATATTAGAAATTATGACCCCATTACCCGAACATGAGGTTAATAAACGATTATTAGGTAGAATCGTAGAAACAACTACAGACGTTTTGGGGTTAGAAATATGCAGTTTTGGGTCAACAACTTGGAGTCGAGAAAACGTTAAACGAGGGATAGAACCCGATGAATGTTATTACATTACCAATGAAACATTAATCCGTGGTAGACTTGATATTAACTTGGCTATTGATCCCCCTCCAGATTTAGCTATTGAAATTGATATTACTAGCAGTTGTTTGGATCGTTTAGGAATTTACGCAGCAATAGGAATAAAAGAAATATGGCGGTTTGATGGTCAAGAATTATTTATTTATTGCCTAAAAAATGGCAGTTATGAACAACAAGAATATTCCCAAGTATTACCTATTTTATCAAAATCAATTATGTTAAACTTCCTAAAAAGACGAGGAGAAATAGGAGAAAATGCTTTAATTCGTGAGTTTCGTCAATCAATCATTAACAGAGGTTAATTTTAACCATGAATTTACCAACTTGGATCACCGTTTCCCGTTTATTAGGACTTCCTTTTCTCTTCTATTTTCTCGCTACTCCTAACCCTTCCCATCGTTGGATCAGCGTCATTATTTTCCTCATCGCAGCGTCAACAGACTGGGTAGATGGTTATTTAGCTAGAAAGTTAGATCAAGTCACTGAATTAGGCAAATTTCTTGACCCTTTGGTGGATAAATTATTGGTACTTGGACCTCTGTTAAGTTTAATTTCTCTGCAACAAGTTCCTGCTTGGTCCGTATTTTTAATACTAGGCCGAGAAATAGCGATCGCAGGATGGCGTATTAACCCCAACCTCACTGGAAATACCACCATTCAAGGCGCAAATATCTGGGGAAAATTGAAAACTGTCACCCAAATAACCGCGATCGCCCTTCTGATCGCACCCCTTCCCCAACCTTGGGGAACCATCTCTATTACCGTGTTTTGGTTGTCTGTCGTCTTAACTTTACTGTCTGGGATAATATATCTAGTTAGGGTTTGCTGAATAAAGGATCAAACAGAGAATCCATCAAGCTTACAGGCCGATCTAGTGAAGGAAAAAGTGCAACAAAAAAGCTTTCTATGGCCCCCAAAAAGCCCTAAAATTGGTAAAAGCCCCTTGCACTTGGTTTTTAAGAACAAATGTACCGTAAAAAACCGCGGTCTCGCGGGAGCGAGTGCGGCTGCACCGCTAGATAACATAGACAAGAAACCCTCGATCATTTACTGCTTTACGGCCCACCAGGACTAGGAAAAACCACCATGTCATTGATTCTGGCAGAAGAAATGGGAGTTAACTGTAAAATCACCGCAGCACCAGCCTTAGAACGCCCTAGAGATATCACGGGAATCTTAGTGAACCTGAAACCAGGGGATGTATTGTTTATTTGAGCCAATTAGACAAAGAGTAGAAATCCTTTTTTTTGCGATTGCTGATATTTTTACCCCTCACAGTGAGCCTTTTCCAACTCTTGTCACCCCGTCAAACTAAGCTCTCTGCCTTGCCAGACGGGGAAAGAGTCATGGCAGGGCAAGGGCTGCTTCTCCTAATTTCCACTTATTGCTACTTATCATTGATAAGAACAAATAACTCAAAGCAAAAATCTCAATAAATACTGATTAAAAGTTTAAGTTAAATGCTATATTTTAGAGGGTTTTCAACATCACTGAAATATTATCATGAATGATTTGTTGTTGTTTTTCAAGGCTAATGGTGGCTGGATTATCGCCTTTTTGTAATTTATTCCCGTAATAAAATTGTGTATGATTCCCTCCCTCAATGGGAACATATTGAGTGGTTGAGGGTAATAAGGGTTTAGCCTCATCAATTTCATCTAAAGTAGTCAATCCATCAACGGTACCATAGATAGAATTAACAATGAAAGGATCGTCACTCACATCTCCATCCAAGAAACGAGAGGAATCAGAAGGATAGGAAGCTAACATGACTAAGCCCTTAAGTTTATCTTCTGGTCTAAAATGATCATTGGCATAGGCGGCAGCAACTACTCCCCCTAAAGAATGACCGGCTAATGTCCAACTCTCTACTTGTTCTGTCCAAAACCGTTTAACATCCTCAGCTAAATCCACATCTGTTAAACTGAGGTCAAAGGGGGGTGTGGTAATGGCAGTATAATAGCCAGAATCAGCTAAAGCATGAGTTAGGGGAGAATAAGCTTCCGGTGCAACAAAGGCCCCTGGATAAAGAATAAAACCTTTGGAAATAGGATTAGTTAAAGGTTCAAAACCAATAAATAGGGAACGGAAGAAGCAGTTTCTTTTGTAAAAAACACGCACTTTGTCACTGGAAGTCATGGCATTTTTAACCGCATCAGTGTCCCCTGTGGCTAATTCTTCTTCAAAGAAAGGGAGATAAACTTTGGAATAACTGGTGATATCTCGGACAACAGTGTTAACATCTTTGGTAATTGACATGGCTCGAAAGTTTTCTTAAGTAAGAGAATAAAGTTAACCAATCATTCAGAGCAAACCATTTACATTCTTTCTAAAACAGATTAATTTCAATTAAATTATTAGAAATAATCAGTTTTCAATAAGTGTTTTCTAGCCATTTCTGTGACCATCCTTCCCCTATGGGTACGATGAAGAAACCCGATTTGTAGCAGATAAGGTTCATAAACATCCTCAATAGTTTTGGCATCTTCCCCTGTGGAAGCTGCTACACTTTCTAATCCCACTGGCCCACCATTAAAGTTGTGGATCATGGTTTCAAGGATCATCCTATCAGTCCAATCCAATGGGTTTGGATTGGACTGATAAAAGTCTAAGGATTGAGCAGCCACTTCCTCGTTTATATTTTCGTGTTTATGTACTACTTGGTAATCTCTCACCCGTCTCAGTAAACGATTAGCAATCCTTGGGGTTCCCCGCGATCGCCTAGCTATTTCCATCGCTCCTGGTTGAGTAATGGCCACGTCCAAGATTTTCGCTGTTCTTTCGATGATTAAGGCCAGTTCTTCTGGTTCGTAGAAACGTAATCTTTCAATGAGTCCAAAGCGATCGCGTAAAGGTGAAGTTAACGAACCCACTTTGGTAGTTGCCCCCACCAAGGTAAATTTAGGAAGGGGAATACTCCGTGTTCGAGAAGCTTGTCCTTTACCAATGGTGATATCCAAACGATAATCTTCCATGGCCGGGTACAGTAACTCTTCGGTCAAACGGTTAAGACGATGAATTTCATCAATGAATAAAACATCCCCTGGTTTCAGGTTCACTAAGATTCCCGTGATGTCTCTAGGACGCTCTAAAGCTGGTGCTGCGGTGATTTTACAGTTTACCCCCATTTCTTCTGCCAGAATCAAGGACATGGTGGTTTTTCCTAGTCCTGGTGGGCCGTAAAGTAGTAAATGGTCTAGGGGGTCTTTTCTGTCAAGGGCTGCTTTTATGCCTATTTTCAGGACGGATTTTAGAGTTTCCTGACCAATGTAATCCTGTAAACGATGAGGGCGTATGTTTTGAGCATTACCATCATCCGAGTCTTTTGTGGTGGGATCTACTAATCTTTGTTGATTCTTGGGGGATGACTCAACCTTTGTTGAGGGTTGCTGAGGGTTTGATGAGGAAGGGGTCGTTTTCTTGAGTGATTGGGTGTTTTTCTTTGACGTGGTTCCTCGTTTAATGGCCATTCCCCGTTACCTCTTGACTCCCTTTCTTTGATTTTGCCATTGTTAGGGGATTTAACCCCTGCATCCTTGATTTTTCTTTAGAAATTACTAGGGTTGATTCAGAGGCGATGGCGATACTTTGCTTTCCTCAATGTTTTCAGTAATTAATTTAACGTCACGTATTATTAAAGTTAAGTTGGGGGTCAAATGGGTTAAAATGAAAGTCCTTCCTCTTCTTCCAAAAAAGTTCCTCATAAACCTAAAAATGTAGTTAGACAATTATCCTCAACTTAGATAATTACCAGAAAAACTTTGGATTTATCCTTGTTGGTAAGAGAATTGGTAGTGCAGGTACAAGGTTTAGTGGCTGAGATGGAGTGGATGAAAAGGGAATTATCAACTGTTGTGTTGAAAAGTGATGGGTTTTCCAAAAGCCCCAAACCAGCGATAATGTAGAACAATATCTTCTACTGAGACACGACTATGCCTCTACCTACCAATCTAACCACTCTCGAGGGAACACCTATCCCAGAAGAACAATTAAAAAATCAAGTTATCCTTTTTATTAATGTGGCTAGTCAATGTGGCTTAACTCCTCAATATTCTGGTTTAGTTGAACTTGATAAAAAATACAAAGAACGTGGATTCAAGGTGATTGGTGTTCCTTGTAATCAATTCGGCCAACAAGAACCAGGAAGTCCCCAAGAAATTAAAGAGTTTACCACTAACAAATACAACGTTGAATTTACCTTACTCGAAAAGCAAGATGTTAATGGAGCTAACCGAAGTCCTCTCTATCAATTCTTAGTTCAAGATGGGGAAGATATTAGCTGGAATTTTGGTAAGTTTTTAGTAGGTCGTAATGGGGAAGTCGTAGCACGGTTTGAGCCAGGTACTACTCCTGATGATCCCCAACTTCAAGCTGCTATTGAAAAAGCATTGGGTTAATCAGACTCTCAAAAGAAAAACCCTAGGGATTAATCTTAGCACTAACAATAAAATGGGAACTTATTTAGTCACAGGAGCCAATCGAGGAATTGGTCTAGAATATTGCCGTCAACTTAAACAAAGAGGGGAGCATATTATTGCCGTATGTCGAGAAGGTTCCCCCCAATTAAAAGAGTTAGATGTATCCATCGAAACGGGTATCGATCTTACTTCAGATAAAGATATAGAAAGACTTGTCAAAAAACTTGATGGGCAAAAACTTGATGTGTTGATTAATAATGCTGGCATTTTAGAGAGAGTTACTCTGGATAATTTAGATACCAACAGTATTCGTCAGCAATTTGAAGTCAATGCTCTTGCTCCTTTAAGATTAACTCATGCTTTGCTACCCAATTTGAAAACAGGTTCTAAAATTATTCTGATGACCAGTCGTATGGGTTCAATTGAAGATAATACTTCTGGGGGTTCCTATGGTTATCGAATGTCAAAAGTTGCTTTATGTATGGCTGGTAAGTCCTTATCTATTGATTTAAAACCATTAAATATTGCTGTCGCTATTCTTCATCCAGGGTTAGTTCAAACTCGAATGACTAATTTTACTGCCAATGGTATTACTACAGAACAATCAGTGAAAGGATTGATTGCTCGTCTTGACGAATTAAATTTAGAAAATACTGGGACTTTTTGGCATTCTAATGGTGAAATCTTGCCTTGGTAATGGCCTTCAAATTCAAAGAGAAACTTAGTTAAAAAATCTTCATCGTTTATTAAATGACCTTTTAAAACTTTAATTATACCCTAAAATCTTAGTAATTTTTTCTCCATATCCCCACAACAACCCCTTGTATTTCTACAGTCGTTCTGGGAACTTTCAATGAAGTTTCTTTATCGAAAGATGTCAAAGTGACTTCAGAAAAATCTAATGTATACTGTCTGATAATAACACCATAACCTTCCACATTGGCTGCGACTATCTCCCCGTCTCTCACCGTTTCTTCACGGGTCGCACAGTCAATGTTTGGACTTTTAGTAGAGATTGGAACACCAGCACGAACTCCCAAACCCCGTGGAAAATCCCGCTTGTTGGGAATCTGGTCAAGTAAGAACTAAAAGAACCCGTTATCCTGTCATTAAAAAACGAAAAAGTCCTGATAAAAAAGCTAAAAAGAAGAAGACTTAGACCAAATTTTTAGTTAAATTGTCCTTTTTTCAGACCCAAAACAATGTTGGGCAATTTTGCCGTAGTCTAAACTCCAGCTTAAAGTAATTTAAAGTAAAGACAGGGTGTGGGGTGTGAAGTCGCTTCCCTCTTGGGTGTAGGGTGTAGGGTGTAGGGTTTATTCTCCCCGTCTCCCAGTCCCCGTCTGTGGGGTGTAGGGTATAATGAAAGTATGATGATCCCCCTAAACTTTGAGTGGACATTAAAGAACATCAGTTACCCTCAATGGGATGGGAGTTGGTAGAAAATGATCGGGATATCTTCTAGTTTTTCCCCACCCCCCAATACTCCCCGGTGATGATAAAATTTATTCTACAAACAAGGAAAGATAAACATGGAAACCTTATTAAGAAAAGCAAGTTCTGTGGAGAAATACGAGCAATACCGCCCACAAATGAAAAACGGAGATGTAATTGCTTTTTCAGGAAAAGGGCTTTTATCCGATATTATTAAATTAGGAACTCTTTCTCCCTATTCTCATGTGGGTATTTTACTTAATGTAGACATGAGTGGGGGATTGGGTCAGAGTGTTTTGATGATTGAATCAACGGCTCAAATTGACTTACGAGATGCTGATAATAAAGAAGTCCAAAAGGGCGTACAAATTCATTGGTTGAGTAAACGATTAGAAATGTATGATGGAAAAGTGTGGTGGGTTCCCTTAAAACAAGAAATTCCCCAAGAGGGATTAATTAAAATGGAAATGTGGCTAAGAAAAACCCATAATCAAAAAGTCGGGTTTGATGAAGACCAGATGTGGTGGGCTGGCATTGATTTATTTGATCGTTTTGGTTTAGAAAATGAACCAGATTTTTCCCTGTTTTTCTGTTCCGAATTTGTGACCAAAGCCTTACAGGAAGCAGGAGTGATTGATCCAGAGATTAATCCATCTGAACAAACCCCTAAAGATGTGGTCAATTTCCCTATTTTCCAACAGCCCTTATTACTTAAATAACTTAAAAAATAAGCATCTTTGTTGAGAGTTCTTTTACACTACATTTTGAAGTGCGGAATGTGGGTTGTAAACTTTTTCGTTAGCTTTAACTGATTTGAAAAAGTCTACAACAGGACGAGGATAGTTAACACCCATTCTAACATCGTACCGTTTTTGTTCTTCTTGAGAAAGTTTCCAGGGTTCATGAATTTTATCCCCTGGAATCATTTTTAATTCGGGTAACCAATGTCTGATATAATCTCCTTTGGGATCATAATCTTTTGATTGTTTAGGAATATTAAAATAGCGAAATCCTCTCGCATCATTTCCTACTCCTGCGGTGTAATTCCAGTTTCCATAGTTACTACAAACATCATAATCAATTAATAAAGATTCAAACCATTCTGCACCCATTATCCAGTTAATTCCTAAGTTTTTGGTCAAAAAACTTGCGACATTTTGTCTGCCTCTATTAGACATAAAACCAGTGGCTGCTAATTCTCTCATATTAGCATCTACTAAAGGATAACCTGTTTTTCCTTCTTGCCAGAGAGCGAACCTTTCTTGATCTTCTTTCCAAGGAATATCTAACCCTTGTAAACCAGACTTATAAAAAACTTTATTACCATGTTTGGCACAAATGAAGCGGAAATAATCGCGCCATAATAGCTCAAAAATTAGCCAATAAGTTGAATTATTTTTTACTCTTTCTTCTTCATATTTTTGTACTTCTTCATAAATATAACGAGGAGATAAGCAACCCTGAGCTAACCAAGGCGAAAATTTAGAAGAATAATCTGAACCTAACATCCCATTTCTGGTTTCTTTATACTCTTTAAGACAATTTCTTTGCCAAAAATAGTCTTGTAAACGTTTAATTCCTGCTGTTTCTCCCCCTTTAAAATCCAAAACTCCTCTAGCATCATAATCAGGTTTTTCTAATCCTAAATCTTCTAAACTGGGGATATTACCTATTTCAATCTCAGGAAGAGATAATAATTTTCTGGGACTAATGAATGTGGGATTTACAGTTGAATTTTTTTCAACTTTTTTACGAAAACTGGTAAATACTTCAGGTAATTGATTAACTTCAAATGGTAAGTCATCCCAATGATATAATGTAGCTCCCCAAAACCCTTGAAATTTTACACCAAGAGACTTAAGGGATTTTTTCAAAGCATTTTCGACCTTGATCTCTTCTGAAGTTACTTCTTCATGAAAATAGACTGCATCAATTTCTAACTCTTTTATTACTTTAGGAATAATTTTTTCAGGATAACCTTTTCTAACAATTAAATTACTTCCTAAGTTTTCCAGAGAATTACGTAAATCAGTAACAGATTCTAATAAAAATTTACCTCTAAAATTTCCCGTTTTAGGAAACCCAAAAGACGTAGTTTTAAATTGTCTAAGATCGAAACAATAAAAAGGAATAATTAAAGCACCTTCTTTGATAGCTTGATACAAGGGTTCATGATCATGAATTCTTAAATCATTACGATACCAAATTAAAATTTTTTTGTTAGACATACTTATTAATTCTATTTTTTAAGATTTATTAAATATGATAACATTTTTTCATTTTATGCTGAAAAGATTGATAACTGATGACTGATAACTGATGACTGATGACTGAAAACTGATAACTGAATCAACATCCCCCAAAAGTATGAAAAAAGTTTCATCTGTTATGGGGAGGTGACATAAGAAAGGAAATTGTTGGAATAGAAGTAACTAGAGTTGAGGTAGAGATGAGGAGTGCAACTATGTTATACAAACCGCTAAAATTGATGGTTATCGCTGCAACTATTTTGGTGTGGATCAGACTCCTAGCAGGAACCGTAGAAGTCTTTAATAATCCGAATCAAGGCCTCTTAGACAATCAAGCGATCGCCTCAGAATCTAAGTCGTATATTCAGCGTTAATTCTGACATAATCATAGCTTAAATCGCAACCCCAAGCGATGCCATAACCCGAACCATTGCCAACGCAAACCGAGATTAAAACGGTATCCTCTTGTAAATAAGCCCCTTGTGCCGCTTCTTTCATGTAATTACTAGCTGCTGCGCGGTCATAGGGCAACGGTTGTCCGTTTTCCATCATCACATACTCACCCAGGGCAATGCGTAAATCTTCTTGATGAAACTTAACCCCTGCGCGCCCGGCTGCACCTGCGATACGTCCCCAGTTAGGATCACGACCAAAAATAGCAGACTTAACCAAAGAAGATCCCACAATGGTTTTAGCAATGCGTCTAGCTGACTCATCATCCGGCGCACCGGAGACTTGCACCTCCACTAAACAAGTCGCGCCTTCTCCATCCCTGGCGATGGCCTTAGCCAAATGCTGACACACCGTTGTTAACATCTTCTGCAAAGTTTGAGCATTTTTACTCTTCATATCGGTGATGGCCGGAGTCCGAGATTGACCATTGGCCAGGGCAATTAAACTATCATTGGTACTGGTATCCCCATCTACCGTAATCTGGTTAAAGCTTTCATTGGCCGCTTGGCTCAACATTTCTTGCCATAACCCCGTTGAAACCGCAGCATCACAGGTAACAAAGGACAACATGGTAGCCATATTGGGATGAATCATGCCGGAACCCTTGGCAATCCCTCCAACCCTGACGGGACGGTTATCGATGGTGGTTTCTAGGGCAATTTCTTTGGTGACTAAATCGGTGGTAATAATGGCTTCGGCCGCTGCTTCGTTGCCATTTTCAGATAAACTGGCCACTAATTGAGGAATTCCCGATCGCAAGGCCTCCATTTTAATCCGTTGTCCAATTACCCCCGTAGAAGCCAATAAAACCATCTCTGGGGAGATACTTAAGCGTTGAGCGACCAATTGGGCTGATTCTAGGGCATCTTGCCAACCTTGTTCCCCGGTTCCTGCATTGGCTTGGCCTGCATTACAAAGGATAGCTTTAGCACTGGCTTTTTGTTGCAGTTTTTGACGACAATAATCGACACAAGCAGCCCTTACCTGAGACGTGGTAAACACCCCGGCTGCGATCGCTTCTACGTCTGAGACAATTAGGGCTAAATCAGGGTTTCCCGATGGTTTTAACCCGGCTGCTATCCCTGACGCTTTAAACCCTTTAGGGGCGGTTATTCCCCCTGTAATTTTTACATAATCCATAGTTGAGCTTTTTCTAGAAGACAAAAACCTAGACGATCTTAGACGAAACTAGACACTAATGTCGAGAATTTCTCGTCAATACCAGAACAATCACCAATTTTTGAGAGCATTGATCAGATATAATGAGAGATAAGAGAAATGTCAAACATATATGTACGCAATTAAGAGAGAACTAAAGCTAAATAATAAAGAAAAGAGCTTTTTTGCTGGCTGTGCCGGTTTTTCTCGCTTTGTGTACAATCATGGACTATCTTTGCTCAAAGCAACCTGGGATATTCCCGAAATTTCTGGCAGTGACTCAAAACGGTTAGATGCTATCAAGAAAGTCTTTACAAACATTACTAAAAAGCAGACAGAATATTTATGGACAAATAAATATTCATCTCGGATCTATCAGAATGCGTTTAGAGACTTAAAAAAAGCATTTTCTCGTGGTCGAGATCCTAA
>JASJDW010000149.1 GCA_030064955.1 Crocosphaera sp. | reverse complement strand
ACATGGGTCAAACCATCGCGTCAAGTTCCTTAAAAATGTTAGGATTGCGACAGAAAGAGAAACGTGATAAAAGAAAAGGAACCAACGCTACATGCAAGAGTTTGACAAGTCCATATCCTTCGACGGACGGGATATTCGGCTAAAGCTAGGATTGTTAGCCCCCCAAGCGGGCGGGGCCGTCTTGATTCAGTCCGGAGATACGGCAGTTTTGGTGACAGCAACAACAACGAAAGGAAGAGAAGGCATCGACTTTTTACCCTTAACCGTAGACTATGAAGAGAGACTGTACGCCGCAGGACGTATCCCAGGGGGATTTTTACGACGGGAAGGCCGTCCCCCAGAACGGGCAATCCTCATTAGTCGTTTAATCGATCGCCCTCTCCGTCCCCTATTTCCCAATTGGTTGCGGAATGACATCCAAATCATTGCCACGACTCTCTCGATGGATGAGGAAGTTCCCCCCGACGTTTTAGCAGTAACCGGGGCATCTATCGCTGTTATTCAGGCCAAAATCCCCTTCTACGGGCCCATGGCCGCGGTGAGAGTAGGGTTAATTGGAGATGACTTTATTATCAATCCTACCTACCGAGAAGTCGAAAGTGGGGATCTCGATCTGGTGGTGGCCGGTAGTCCGGATGGTGTGGTCATGGTGGAAGCTGGGGCTAACCAACTCCCCGAACAAGACATCATCGAAGCCATTGATTTTGGTTATGAAGCGGTGAGAGACTTGATCGGGGCCCAATACGACATCATGGAAGAGTTGGGCATGGAAATTGCCAAGGCGGAACCGCCAACGGTGGATGAAGCCTTAGAGAAATTTGTCAGCGATCGCGCGGCTGAGTCGATTAAAAAGGTTCTCCTCCAGTACGATCTCGGTAAAGAACAACGGGATACCGCCCTCGATAACATCAAGGAAACCGCTGTTGAAGAAGCGATCGCCGAACTCCCGGAAGAAGATCCCATTAAAGTGGCCATCACCGAAGATCCCAAAGCCTTGGGCAACCTTTACAAAGGGTTGACCAAAAAGTTAATGCGATCGCAAATCATCGACGAAGGCATTCGGGTGGATGGCCGTAAACTCGACGAAGTGCGTCCTATTTCCTGTCGGGTGGGACTCTTACCCCCCAGAGTACACGGTAGCGCGTTGTTTACCAGAGGACTCACCCAAGTCTTTTCTTTGGCGACGTTAGGAACCCCAGGAGATGCCCAAGACTTAGGAGATGATCTCCATCCTGAAGACGAAAAACGCTATCTTCATCACTACAATTTCCCTCCTTTTTCTGTGGGAGAAACCAAACCCCTCCGGTCTCCAGGCCGTCGAGAAATCGGTCACGGGGCTTTAGCAGAACGGGCGATTACTCCTGTTTTACCTCCCCAAGAGGAATTTCCCTATGTAGTTCGGGTGGTTTCGGAAGTGGTTTCTTCTAACGGTTCGACTTCTATGGGATCGGTTTGTGGTTCCACTTTAGCCCTAATGGATGCTGGGGTTCCCATTACGAAACCCGTTAGTGGGGCAGCTATGGGATTGATTCGAGAAGGAAAAGAAGTGCGTATCCTCACCGATATTCAAGGCATTGAAGACTTTTTAGGGGATATGGACTTTAAAGTAGCGGGAACCGATAGCGGTATTACTGCTTTGCAGATGGATATGAAAATTACGGGACTGACAATGGATGTGGTAGCTAAAGCCATTGAACAAGCTTTGCCGGCCCGATTACATATCCTTGATAAAATGCTGGCTACCATCGACCAACCTCGTCAAGAACTCTCTCCCTTTGCCCCTCGTCTATTGACCATGAAAATTGACCCTGAACAAATTGGTTTGGTTATTGGTCCTGGGGGTAAAACCATTAAGAGTATTACCGAACAAACGGGTTCAAAAATTGATATTGCTGATGATGGAACCGTTACCATTGCTGCTATTCAAGCTAAGAAAGCAGAACGGGCCCGAGACCTCATTTTCAATATGACTCGTAAACTCAACGAAGGAGAGGTTTATTTAGGTCGTGTTACCCGTATTATTCCCATAGGTGCTTTTGTAGAAGTCTTACCAGGGAAAGAGGGTATGATCCATATCTCCCAGTTAGCGGAAAGGCGCGTCGGGAAGGTAGAAGAAGAGGTGGCCGTCGGGGATGAAGTGGTGGTTAAAGTTCGTGAAATTGACAATAAAGGTCGTCTGAATTTAACTCGGTTGGGTATTCATCCGGATGAAGCGGCTGCTGTTCGCAAAACCTTCTAACCTAGAATTCCTTATCTCACATCTGTTTAGGATTAGATAGGGGGAAAATCTAAACTGAGAATGAAAAAATAATCGGTAAAATGGAAACCTAGGCTAACCTAGGTTTTTGTTTTTGGAGATAAGGGAGTTAATAATGATGGGTCTAAGGTTCCAAACTATATTAGGGGTTATTAGTAGCACTCTTGTTCTGAGTTCTCCTCTATTAGCCCTAAATACAGGAAATAATCTGACTTTATTTAATTACTCTCCCCGTTTGCTTGATGCGGTGACTAGCTTAAGTCGCATTCGCGTTGAAGGGGCAACTTATTACTTTACGGTTCAATTACCCACTAATGTTGGTGAGTCTTTACAACAATTAACCCTTCAACAAACTCAAGGATTAGATACCATTTATTTTTATTTGGATGATACCTTGGCGTTTGAAGGAACACCGGTCAATAGAGATGATGATTTAACCATTGCTAGGGTTAAACGGAATCTTGATAATAATACAATTGCAGTGATTTTTGATCCCCCGATTCCTCCAGGCAAAACGTTTACAATTGCCATGAAACCTAAAAGTAATCCTGAAAATAGTGGTAATTATCAATTTGCTATTACTGCTTATCCTGCGGGGGAAAACCCTCAAGGTTTATATTTGGGGTTAGGACGATTATTTTTTACCCAAAAAGGCGATCGCTTTCCCTAGAGAATAGAGAAAAAAGAGTAGAAAGACTAGATGAGGATTTTTTTCTAATGAATGATAACCTATATGAAACCAATTATAATTTATGGCTAGAACAGCAAATGGAAGCCGTAGGAGAAAGAAATTCCGACGCTTTAGACTGGAATAATTTAGCAGAGGAACTTAAGGATTTGACCACTTTTCCCCGTAATTTGATCAATGATTATTTGATGATATTACTTTTGTATTTGATGAAACTTGCTGTGCAAAGAAATGTTTATTTAGATTTTAATAGTGAATGGATGATGAATGTAGCGCGTCATCGAATTCTTATTAAGAAATTAATCAAACAATATCCTAAAACTTTAGATTCTTACTTACAAACAGCGATTACCCCTATTTATGAAGAAGTTCTTGAATTGTTACTATTAGAGAAAGATTGGAAAAGAAATAAAACTTATGATTATCCAAAATTCTGCCCTTTTACGATTGAACAAATATTAGATAAAAATTTCCTTCCCAATGATCAAAGAATAGTCTTGTCAGATAATCAAGTTTCTGATTCAGGAATAACTAATAATCCATAAGCAAGATTTGATTTAAAATAGCTATAGCAGTTCCCATACTTGTGAAACTTCGTCCTGAGCGCGACTCCGAACGGGACAAACTCTTCTCGTTTTAGGAGTTAGGAGTTCGGGAGTTCAGGAGGGCAGGCTTCGCCTGTGCTACGCAGCAGAAGTTGAATATTAGCTGTACCTCATGAGTCCAGGAAATGCTATAAGAGAAAAGTTTGATGATAGTTTTACCAGTGGGTCAACCATTTAATTCTTTGTCTAGGGTCTTGTTTTTCTTGTGAAGAGTGAGAAATTGATACGGTTTGTAATCCCAGAGAACTTAAAAATAGGAGACAAGCGTTAAGAGAGACGATAGGGTAGTCTAATAGAGAAAGATAACTTAAACTAAAACTATCTGGATTTTTAGTGAAACTAATAGTCAGATAAGCTACTAGAAAAGACGTAATAAAGCAGGGAATCCGCGATTTCCAATTCAATAAAACTCGGATAGTGTTTGAGATACTCCAAACGGCCAAAGTAGCAACAGTAAAAGTAACTGTTGACTCCCAAGTAATAAATTGCTCATTATTCTCCATAACCCCCATTATAACTGATGTTC
This sequence comes from Crocosphaera sp., assembly GCA_030064955.1. Classification (GTDB taxonomy): domain Bacteria; phylum Cyanobacteriota; class Cyanobacteriia; order Cyanobacteriales; family Microcystaceae; genus Crocosphaera. The sequence continues at coordinate 7,348 of JASJDW010000149.1, read as the reverse complement.
TGTTTTGGTTCACCTATTTTTCTCGAATTCAGGCTACTCTGTTTTTTTCTTTCCATTGCTGTACTTGAAATTGTATTTCTTCTAATTCTTTTGAGTCCATTTTTTTGAGATTTGCTAAAACCAGATTCATTCTTCCTAACCCTTTTAATTGTTGTTGATGACGGGATAAAAAATCCCAGTAAAAGAAGTTAAAGGGACAAGCTTTTTCACCTTTCCGTTTCGTATGTTTATAATCACAATTTTTACAATAATCACTCATTTTATTAATATAATTAGCAGAAGCTGCATAGGGTTTTGAGGCTAATATTCCCCCATCTGCAAACTGTCCCATTCCAATCACATTGGGAACCATCACCCAATCATATCCATCAATAAAGGCACTATGAAACCAATCATTAATTTCTTGGGGAGAAACCCCAACAATTAAAGCAAAATTACTCAAAACCATTAATCTCTGAATATGATGACCATATCCTGTTTCTTCTACCTGTTGCAGAATTTGTTTTAAACAATTCATATCAGTTTGAGAACTATCCCAATAAAATTCGGGTAGCTTTTCTTGATGATTAAACCAATTTTTATCTGCATAATTATCATCCATTATTTGATAAATTCCATACATATATTCTCGCCATCCTAAGATTTGGCGAATTATTCCTTCTACACTATTTAAGGGATAATTAAACTCATAATAAGCTTTTTCAATGACTTTAATAACTTCTAAAGGTGTCAGTAAACCAAGGTTAATGTAAGGAGAAATTAAACTATGCCACATAGTATATTCTTCTGTAACCATCGCATCTTGATAAGTGCCAAAATTGTTTAAATTATTGTCTAAAAAATACTCTAATACTTGTAATGCTTGGGAACGAGTAACACCCCATTTAAAAGGTTCAATGTTTCCGTAGGTTTCTATTTTATAGGATTTGATATCTTTAATTACTTGTTGGGTTATTTCATCAGGTTCAAACCATAAAGGAGTGGGAGGATTTAAACTTTTTTTAGGAGGTTTACGATTTTGTTTATCAAAATTCCATTGTCCTCCAATGGGTTGATCTCCTTCCATGAGAATATTGAATTTTTTTCGTCCTTCTCGATAAAAATCTTCTAATAAAAAACGTTTTCGTGAGTCAGTCCATTGTTTAAAGTCTTCTTGACTCCAAAGAAAATGATTATTAGGAATAAAGTTGATTTTACACTCTAATTTCAAGCTTTTAATTAAGTTAAAAAATGGATGATCATAAGGCGTTACCAGTCTTAATTCTGTAATTTGATTGATCTTAATCCAATCATCTAAAGCAGTTTCAAAATTTTCAGCTATTTTATAAGTAACTTGCCATCCTTGTAATTTTAATTCTTCAGCAAAATGACGCATTGCTGAGAAAACTAACACTAATTTTTGTTGATGGTAAGGTCTTTTTTGAATATACTCAAAAGACTCAATAAAAATAACGGGGGTTTCTTGTTTATTATTTTGGGAACTGAGTAAAGCAGCTTGTTCCAAATTTAATTGATTCCCTAAAATCCAAATCCCAATAGTCATAAAAAAAATAGTTAAATCATTATAGCAGTTCCCATACTTGTGAGGGACAAACTCTTCTAGTTTTAGGAGTCAGGAGTCAGGAGTCAGAAGTTGAATATTAGGTGTACCGTTCGGCTGATACTCACGGCGAAGCCTCATGAGTACAGAAAATGCTATATTAATTGTAATCTATTATCTAATATTTTTAAAATCAGTATTTTTGACGTGGTTACACCTGTTCCCATTTTAGCAAAAAACTTTATAAATATAATTGATCAATATAAACATTAAACGCTTCAATGTTTTGTCTTTCTTCGTCGGTTAATAAAACATTGGGTTTTAAAATAAGATCCCCTTCCTCAGAAATATCAGCGATCGCTCGATTTCTTAACTCTTCTCCTAACTGTTTTTGGGCTGTTTTCCATAAAGACAGTTGAGGACTTTCTAAAATATCTAAATGTTGCTGTAAAAAATCTTTTTGGTAGTCATAAGGTATCCAACCAGTCTCAGATTTTAATGCTTCAATTAAAGTTTCCGATAAACTATCAGAATAAGTTTTTTCTCCTTGGCTTTTTAACCATAAAACCCAAGAACAAAATGCCATTAAGGTATTTTCTAAATTATGGGGACAGTAAACAATAGTTTCTAATAATTCTTGAGAAAAATTGATCCCTAACCGTCTAAGTCCCCACTTATACTTATCAAAAATTTCAACGACACTATCATCAATATATTCGTAATAAACTGCGTTTCTTAGGTTAATCATTTAAGTAGCATTTCAGTAGATGTTTAATAACCATAATCTTAATTTGACTTTAAACACTTATTTAGAACTTTAGTAAAACGCTCAAACCTTTTCTCCCTGCTCCCTTGCAGTCTTAACTAGCAGTTTAAATACTTAATAGCTTAATGTGAGTAGTCCCTTTTCAGGTAAAATATAAAATGGCAAACATGATAAGAATAAATTGCCATTGCTATTATCAGCAATTCCATCAATAACGGTTTAACAGTATATTTGGGAAGGTCGCTCCATGATTCACGATATTTTCATGCCTGCATTAAGTTCTACCATGACCGAAGGCAAAATTGTCTCTTGGGTCAAGTCTCCAGGGGATAAAGTGGCTAAAGGGGAAACTGTGGTGGTCGTAGAATCGGATAAAGCAGATATGGATGTAGAATCGTTCTATGATGGCTATCTAGCAACGATTTTAGTCGAAGCAGGACAAGAAGCTCCCGTGGGAGATGCGATCGCTTTAATCGCAGAAACCCAAGAAGAAATTGCACAAGCCCAACAAAAAGCCCCCTCTAGCTCTCAAAAATCACCTGAACCCCCACCTCAAAAAGAAGTCGTAACAGCCTCTACAGCCTCAGTAACTACGGCTACAGCAACGATTACCGCTCCCCCTTCAACCAATGGAAAAAGTAACCGTATTGTAGCTTCCCCTCGAGCCAAAAAATTAGCCAAGCAATTAGGAATTTCTCTTAATACCGTTGAAGGTAGTGGTCCTTACGGCAGAATTGTAGCAGAAGATATTGAAAAGGCCGCAGGGAAAACTCCTACCCCTCCTGCTGTTCCTACCCAACCCACTGCACCCATTTCTACCCCTCAAGTTGCGTCTGCGCCTCCAACTCCTACCCCTGTAACCGCAGGAGAAACCGTTCCTCTCAATACCTTACAAAAAGCGGTGGTACAAAACATGGTAGCTACCCTACAGGTTCCTACTTTTCATGTGGGTTATACCATCACCACCGATGAGTTAGATAAGCTATACAAGAAATTGAAGCCAAAAGGGGTGACAATGACAGCGTTGTTGGCTAAAGCAGTGGCTGTTACCTTAGCCAAACATCCTTTAGTTAACGCTAATTACAGCGATCAAGGCATTCGTTATCCTCAGTCTATCAATATTGCGATCGCTGTTGCTATGCCTGATGGTGGTTTAATTACCCCTGTGTTACAAAATGCTGATCAAGTGGATATTTATTCCCTGTCTCGTACCTGGAAAGATTTAGTGGACAGAGCGCGGGCGAAACAGTTACAACCAGAAGAATACAATAGTGGTACGTTTACCCTTTCTAATTTGGGAATGTTTGGAGTAGATCGTTTTGATGCTATTTTACCCCCCGGACAAGGCTCCATTTTAGCGATCGGTGCATCAAGTCCTCAAGTGGTAGCAACTGATGATGGTTTATTAGGGGTTAAACGTCAAATGGCAGTTAATATTACTTGCGATCATCGCGTTATTTATGGTTCCCATGCTGCTGCTTTCTTACAAGAGTTCGCTAACTTGTTAGAAACAGATGTTCAGTCTTTAACCATGTAATTGTAACGAAAAAAGTCCGCTCCTTGGCGGACTTTTAACATAAAATAAACCTGAGTTCGATATCAGAAATCTACGAGTTTTGACAAGGAGTAAGAATAGTCGGAGTCAGGAGAAAGTAAAATAAAATAGCAATATAAGCAAGAAAATTTATTTTTTGAGAATTAAATCCCTTATTTTTCATTATTTTGCCGAAATATTGAATATTCTGACTCCTGACTCCTGACTCCTGACTCCTGACTCCCTCACATCACCGTAACCTAATTTCGTCGAACTCACGTTAACATAACCCTATCGTACTTGCTTTTCTTTCTTGGTGGTAGAAGCTTGATAAGATTTTTCGAGTAACATGATCTGCTTCGCTTTTTCAGTCAAAGCTTGACTGTCTAACCAGTTCAAGATTAAAGCATCGGTAGAAAATAAACCAGCACCATTGACTAAAAAGAAGAGAAAACAAACTGCATAGATAGCAGATAGTTCGAGGTAAGGAATACTTAACCCTGCTACCAAAATATGGTGATACATGGCAACAATCATAGTAGATAGTAACCCTAAAGCAGCCGGACGAGTAAATAAACCAATGGCAACTAAAGGCGCACCAATTAATTCAGTAAAAGCAGCGACATAACTAAAGAAAATGGGGAAAGGTAGTCCAATATAGGACACATAAGCTTCTGCAAAGCTTTCGATATTTCCCAATTTATCCAGTCCATTGTGGATCATCATTAAACCCACAACTGCCCGAAAAATAGCCCAAGCGGTTTGGGAGGCAAAGTTAGGGTTAACGTTGGGTTTGAAAACTAAACTAAGTATGGATGTATTCATGATGACAAGAAGTGAAAAATTAAGAAAGTTACAAAACTAAATGAAGTTTTGTAGAATAATGTTCAAAAAAAATCTATGAACAGTATGACCATAACCCCTAAAACACTTGTGATTACGGGATTAAAGCCATAATGCTCTAAACCATGCTGATGAGTGTGCCATTAACATTTCTTAATATGATAACAAGTTTCTTAAATGTTTCAACTTTCCATTTCAGATTAATTTCCCCCAGTGGAGGTTATGGTTTTGTCGTAAACCCCACAATACTGCTCGGTTAACAAAATTATCTGTTGAGATAGGGAAGAGGGGGAAGGGTGGGAAGAGAAAATCACATCACGTTTTAAGCTTAATTCTCCCCACACTCCCCATACATCCCACACATCCCACACTCACCATTTCTAGAATGTTTTCACCAAAACCTACGCAGTATTGCCACACCCCACACCCAACCTCTACTTAAAGGTTGTTGTCACCCTCTAAATTTGACCAATTTCTAGAATTTGATTGAATAATTGTGTTTCTGTTGTAGCCGGTTCTAAACAAGATAAACCTTGACACACTAAACCGATAGAATTGTTGGGTAAATTTTCATCTAGACGATAAGCGGTGGTAGGAAAATATTGAGTAATTAATTTAGGTAATAGGGTTTGATTGGTTCTCACTAAACAGCCAAAATGATACCAATCTAAGGCTGTCAATAAACTTGGACAAGCGCGGGGAGATTCCTGCAAAACATGGCTAAATCCTTGTAAACCTTGTTCTGCTTTATCTAAATAGTTTAAATTATCCGTTAATCTCGCTAATCGCACTAAATTACTAATCGCAATACCATTGGCTGAAGGGGTAGCATTATCGATATAACTACGTTCACGAACTAATAAATCATTGCTATTATCTGCTGCATTGTTATAATAACCACCCATTTCTAAACTCCAGAATAGTTCATCAAATTCTGCTTGAATTTTTATCGCTTGGTTTAACCATTGGCTGTCTTGAGGGTTGGCTGCTTGTAAATCTAATAAAGCTTTAATGAAAAAAGCATAGTCTTCTGATTGGGCTAAAATTGAGGGGTTTCCTTCATAATTAATGCGATGTAATCGTCCGTTGACCCATTGTTTTTCTAATATAAATTGAGTCGCATTATAAGCTAATTGCCAATATAAAGGTTGTTGAAAAACTCCGTAAGCCCTAGCTAACCCAGAAATCATTAATCCATTCCAGGCGACAATCATTTTCGTATCTGTTACCGCAGGAATACGCCCTGGCCAGTTAATTGTTTTCGCTTCTTGATTATTTTTTGCTGGTTGAAATGTCTCTAAATTATTTTGAGAAGTACCGTATCTTTCTCTAAAAAGTTTATCTAAAATGGCTTCTATACTATCAGAAATTTCTCCTTTATTACGCCGTTGTAAAACATTTTTTCCTTCAAAATTTCCTTCGGCTGTGATGGTAAAAACTTCCGTTAGTTCTTCTAATTCCGTTGAGGTTAATAATTGTTCTAACTGTTGATATTCCCAGACATAAAACGCCCCTTCTTCTGGTTCTTTATCTTCTTTTGTAGCAAAACTATCCGCATCTTGGGCTGCATAAAAATAACCTTCAGGGGAAATCATTTCCCGTTGCAACCATTGTACTGTTAAAGCGATCGCCCGTTCAAAGGCGGGTTCTTGTTGTCCACTACTCCAAAGATTGGCTAAATATTCCACAATTTGCCCATTATCGTAGAGCATTTTCTCAAAATGGGGAACCGTCCAGGTTGAATCGACAGTATAACGATGAAATCCACCCCCGACGTGATCAAAAATTCCCCCCAAAGCTAAATCCAGTCCCCTTTGTATCACTAATTCTTTTCTTTCTTGCGATTCTCCAAATAAAAATCGTGTTCCTTCTAACGCTAAATTACTATAAGGAATCATGGGAAAACAAGGTCGACCAAAATCATTAGCCGTCACTTGAATTATTTTAGTATTAATATCAACACCGTGATAAATTAATTGAGCATTATTAACATCAATATTCGTTATAGGCAATGTAACGGATTGTTGTAAACCTTTTAAGATTTCCTGTTTAAATCCATTTAATTTGTCTTTTTCACTATCATAAAAATGACGAATTGATTGTAAGACTTGCAAGAAACCGGGACGACCATAACGGGGTTCAACGGGAAAATAAGTTCCTCCATAAAAAGGAACTAAATCTCCTGGTGTGAGAAAAATGTTTAAGGGCCAACCCCCTTGTATTCCCATCATTTGTAGAGAACTCATATAGATACTGTCTAGATCTGGACGTTCTTCGCGATCAACTTTGATGGGGAGAAAATTATCATTGAGATAAGTAGCGATCGCTGGATCACAAAAAGCTTCTCCTTCCATAACAGTACACCAGTGGCAGCTAGAATAACCAATAGAAAGGAAAATAGGTTTATTTTGATTTTTTGCTATTTCTAAGGCTTCTTCGCACCAATACCACCAATTGATAGGATTTTCAGCGTGTTTACGAAGGTAGAGACTTTGGGTATTGGCCAGACGGTTAGGCATAATTTATCTATATAAAAATCTCATTTTTTTTATCCTACCATTGGACAGATAAAGTGGCAGCCTATTAATAGCGGTTTTCAATTGGGTGTATCAAAATTTTAGTTAGTTGAGTGTGGGGAGTGTGGGAGGTGTGGGAAGTGTGGGGG
>JASJDW010000145.1 GCA_030064955.1 Crocosphaera sp. | reverse complement strand
ACACCTTCTGGGAGATAGTGAATTTCTCCACCCCCCATAATCACATCAACCCCAGATTCCACGATTTCTAAGGTAATTTCTTGGACATCACGACGATTTTCTGCTGCTGAGAGGAAAACACCAGTACCGGGTTCAGCAATAAAGCCAGAGTTGATCACCGCTGTGGGTTTACCGGCGGCGATCGCTTCTTGCATAATGGTCATCCCTTTTAACCCTGATAAGGAGGTGTAAGGGTTCCCTGCTTCATCTAACCCATAACTGCCGGCATAGGGTTTAATTCCATAGGCGTGAACCACTGCACCCCCATTGGATGTAGACACCAGTCGGTCTTCCATATGACCTAAATAAACACCAGCATCGGTCATATTGTCCCAGTTGAGGCGACCATCTGGACCAACAGAGGCAAAACGAGCAGCAGCGTAGTGGGAAGGACTGGTGCCGTCGGGATGGATAAAGATGACGTTTCCTGTATCTTTAGTGGGTTCAGGGGCAGGAGTAATGTTGTCAGGAACCCCTTCTGGTGCGTCTAGGGCTACGTCAAACAGGGTTTCGTACATCAAGCGATAAATGCCTGTGTTATCTACGGTGGCGGGCAGTTTTTCGGCGTTTAAACCGTAGGTTTTAGAAACAATACTGCCAGCTACGTCGGGATTTCCTGACCATAGCACCCCAAATTCAAAAATGTCTCCATCGGCATCCGGTGCGCCAGTGACGAAGGGGGCGGTATCGTTACCAGTGGTTCCATCGTAGGGAACTTCTGTGTCAAAGGGCGGTTGTACTCGGGTTGTGCCAACGGTGTCCCCTGAGCGATCGTCAACTTCTAAGCCACCACCATCACTATCGGCAGCGGTAATTAACAGGGTGTTGGGATTGGTATTATCGATATAGTCTTGAGCAACACCAATGGCAGCATCAGCCCGTAATACGGCTTCGATGGTTCCCACTGCGTTGTTGTTATTACCAAAGTTGTCGGTGGCCTCTTCTTCTAAGACCACAAACATACCATTCTCAGGATTTTGGAAGATATCTAACCCTAAGGTGGCTTCTAACATATCGGCAACGGTGGGAGGGTTTTCGTTGCCAGGTTGACCATAAAGAATTAAGTTGCCTTCTTCATCTACAAAACCGTCTTCAACTAAGTTAGCTTCTGTGGTGTCATTGTAGGTGTCTTCGGCTGCGAAAATACCTAATACTTTCTCGGTGTCAGCGGGTAAATTAGCTAATTCTTCGAGGGTGTAAACAACGGTATAACCGTTTTGTTGAGCTTCTTCGATGAGGTTGCGTCCATCTTGACGAATCCCTTCTTCTCCAAAGCGTCCGGTTACACCTTCTGGGAGATAGTGAATTTCTCCACCTCCCATAATTACGTCAACCCCAGATTCCACGATTTCTAGGGTAATTTCTTCTACATTCCCTCTATTTTCGGCATCTGCCAGGAAAACACCGGTACCGGGTTCGGCAATAAATCCAGAGTTGATGACTGCGGTAGCTTTTCCTGCTGCGATCGCCTCTTCCATAATGGTAGTTCCTTCCTGGCCGGAAAGGGCGGTGTAAGGATTCCCTTCTTCGTCTAAACCATAGCTACCAGAAAAGGCTTTAATCCCAAAAGCGTGGGTTACGGCACCTGCATTGGAAGTCCCTACCAGTCGGTCTTCCATGTGTCCGAGGTAAACCCCTGCTTTGGTCATATTGTCCCAGTTCAGACGACCATCTGGCCCCACTGAGGCAAAACGTCCAGCAGCAAAATGGGAAGGACTGGTTCCATCGGGATGAATGAAAATTACACTGTTGGTCATGATTACATTGCTAAGAATTATTGCTAATTGGCGATTACATCCCCATCAACTCCAGTTATCTGGTTGATAAGCTAAATTGCTATTGCTAATTGATGTCATCTGATCAAGAATTTATCGTTGAAATTTTAAGAAATGTTAAGAGAATAACTAAAAAAATATTAGGATTAGGTTAAAGTTACGTTTAACCTAATCCTATTGAAGCATTTATATACAAACTATTGAGGAATTTATATATATAAAATTAATTCCTATTTTTGACAGCCAATTTAATCAATTAAGGTTAACTTTTAGAGGGAATATATTTAGCTAATTTAGCAGCAAGATTAGCCAATGGCATACTTTGTAACCACACTTTACCAGGTCCAGTTAACTTTGCCAAAAATAAACCTTCTCCACTAAATAAAACATTTTTTATCCCTTTAACGGTTTCAATTTCAAAGTTAACTGTGGGTTCAAATAATGCAATGTGGCCAGGATCAATTAATAACGTTTCACCTGCTTTTAAATCATAGGTTTGCATTTCTCCTGGAATTTCTAAAAAGGCTTTTCCTGGCCCTGTTATTTTTTGTAAGATAAATCCTTCCCCTCCAAATAAACCAGCCCCCAATTTTTTGCGAAAGTGTAACTCTAATTCAACGGTTTCTTCTGCACACATAAACCCATCTCTTTGGCAAATTAAACTTTGTCCAGGCATTAATTGAAAGTCTAAAATTGTCCCTGGGACTTCCGTGGTAAAAGCGACCATTCCCTTACCTGAATTACAATGATAACTGGTCATAAATAAGGATTCTCCCGCTAATGCCCTACCAATACCCGCCATTAGTCCTCCTCTGGTATTGGTCTTCATTTCTATGTCTCCTTTCATCCAGGCCATGCCACCAGACTCTGTATAAATGGACTCCCCCATCATCAGATGAGTTTCCAGAATTTGCATTAATGTTCCGTGAATTTTGTACTGCATTGATGGTTAAAAAATTTGAGTTGATTATCTCCATACTATGGGATTAAATACCTTTGTATAGGGTAATATTTAAGACCATTTTAATATTTACTATGGATTGGTAATAATCAACTTCCTGTAAAAATTTTACCATCTTTCTAAAAATTGGTATATAATAATAGGTAATAACCTTTTCTTTGGAAACAAAAAGTCACAAAGAAAAACTTAATTTTTGATAGATTCAATGATGAATTTCGTTAAACAAACCCTTGCCAGTATTATTGGAACGTTAGCAGGATTATTTTTATTCGCTACCTTAGGCGTTAGTAGTTTAGTCATATTATTAATTACATTAGCAAGTGTAGACACAGAACCAACTATTAAAGATAAATCAGTATTAGTCTTAGATCTTTCCACAGAAATTCGAGATAAAGAACCCTTAGTTAATATTGGGGACATCTTATCAGATAAAGATTCCTCAGTTCTCACCCTAAGTCAAGTTCTTAAAAATATTGAAAAAGCCAGTAAAGATGAGCGGATTAAAGCCATTTTTTTAGATGGAAGTAATGCGAGTAGTGGCAGTGGATATGCTAATTCTTCAGAGATTAGGGAAGCCTTATTAAAATTCAAGGAAAGTGGTAAAAAAATCATCGCTTATGATGTTACTGTCAGCGAACAAGAATATTATTTAACCTCATTAGCTGATATCTTAGTTGTCAATCCTATGGGGTTAATAGAATTGAATGGAATAGGAACAGAACCCTTGTTTTGGACAGGGGCATTTAATAAGTATGGAATTGGGGTACAAGTGGTGAGAGTGGGTGAATATAAATCAGCCGTTGAGCCTTATGTAAGAACCCAACTAAGCCCAGAAAATCGACAACAATTAGAGGTTTTATTAGGTAATCTTTGGGATAATTTTCTGCAAGAAGTGGGCAAAAGTCGGAAAATATCTACCAATAATCTTCAAAAAATAGCTGATACTCAAGGAGTTTTATATCCCAAAGAAGCGGAGAAACTAAAATTAATTGATCAAGTTGATTATCGAGACAAAGTAATTGCAATTTTAAAAGAAATCACAGGAAATAAAGGAGAATCCTTAAGACAAGTTTCATTTAACCGTTATGTCGATATACCAGTCACAGGAATAACAAATAATAGTTCAAGTAATAAAATTGCTGTTGTTTATTTAGAAGGTGCCATTGTTGATGGAATCGGAACAAGAGAACAAATTGGAGGAACTCGCTTTGCTAGAATCCTACGTAAAATTAGAGACAATAAGCAGGTAAAAGCAGTGGTTATCCGTATCAATAGTCCTGGAGGAAGTGCGACTGGTTCGGATATTATCTTACGAGAAATTCAATTAATTCAACAAACAAAACCAGTTATTATTTCTATGGGTAATGTTGCTGCTTCTGGAGGGTATTGGATAGCAACAGGAGGAGAACATATCTTTGCCCAACCTAATACCATTACCGGATCAATTGGAGTGTTTGGGGTTCTATTAAATATCCAAGAACTTGCTAATAATAATGGAATTACATGGGATGTGGTAAAAACAGCAAAATTTGCAGATTTAGGAACAGCAACACGACCAAAAAGTGAGGAAGAACTCGCCATTTATCAAAAATCAGTTAATCGAATTTATGACTTATTCTTAGAAAAAGTAGCTAAATCTCGTAACTTATCTAAAAACAAAGTTACCAGTATTGCACAAGGGAGAGTTTGGTCAGGAAAAACAGCAAAAAAAATAGGCTTAGTGGATAGTTTTGGGGGGTTAAATGCAGCTATCAACTATGCAGCAGAAAAAGCAAAATTAGGAAAAGATTGGCAAGTTGAAGCCTATCCGACTGCCCGAGGATTTGCTGAATTATTTATCAAAAAAACCTTAGATGAAGAGATGAAAATAACCAATAATTCTCTTGATCCTTTAACTCAAGAATTTTTAAAATTTCAAGAAGAATTAAAAATCATTCAAACCTTTAATGATCCTAGGGGAGTTTATTCAATTCTTCCCTTTAATTGGGAATTACGTTAAGACGAGGCAAAAATAGAGTGTCATTTAAAAATCTGACAATAACCTATAATATTAGTTCGAGAAAATATAGCATTTCTTGGACTCATGAGGTACAGTTAATATTCAACTTCTGAACTACTGCACTCCCGAACTCCTAACTCCTAAAACTAGAAGAATTTGTACCTCACAAGTATGGTAACTGCTATAACCTACACTCTAACTTGCTTTTGATTGGCTGTTTTTTTACTGTAGGAAATTGAAAAATGTACTTGAAAAATATACATTTATATGCTTTTCGGAATTATGATGAACAAGTTCTTAATTTGGAGTCACAAAAAACAATTTTATTAGGAAATAATGCCCAAGGAAAGTCCAATTTACTCGAAGCAGTCGAACTATTAGCCACCTTAAAAAGTCATCGTACCAACCGCGATCGCGATTTAATTTTAGAAGGGAAAAAAACAGGACAAATTTTAGCCACAGTCCAACGAAACTATGGAGAATCTGAACTAGGAATTACCTTACGTTCCCCTGGAAGACGTAGTTTAACCTTAAATCATGAAACCTTACGCCGTCATTTAGAATTTTTAGGCCATATTAATGCGGTAGAATTTTCTTGTTTAGACCTAGAATTAGTCAGAGGATCGCCAGAAACCCGTCGCAGTTGGTTAGACACCCTTTTAATCCAACTTGAACCAATTTATGCCAGTATTATCCATCAATATTATAAAATTTTACGACAACGCAATGCCTTACTAAAAGCCATTCGGAAAACAGTAGAAGAACAGGATAATTATCATGATTTATCAGCAGAAACATCCCAATTAAAATTATGGGATCAACAGTTAGCTGAAGCAGGAACCAGAGTCACTCGACGGAGACATCGGGTGATTGAAAGAATAATCCCGTTAGCCCAAAATTGGCATCAAGAGATTAGTAGCGGGACAGAAAATTTAGACATTAATTATTTACCCAATATTAAAATTGAAAGTGAAGAACCCCAACAGATACAACAAGCTTTTTTAGATAAAATAGAACAGCGTCGTATTGCTGAACAACAACTGGCAACCACCGTTGTCGGTCCCCACCGAGATGACGTAGAATTCAACATTAATCAAACCCCTGCTAAGTCCTACGGTTCTCAAGGACAACAAAGAACCCTTGTATTAGCGATTAAACTAGCGGAATTACAGTTAATTGAAGATGTCATAGGAGAACCCCCCTTATTACTCTTAGATGACGTTTTAGCTGAACTCGACCCCAACCGACAAAATCAGTTATTAGAGGTAATTAAAGGACGGTTTCAAACGTTAATTACCACAACCTATCTACACTCTTTTGATGCACAGTGGTTAAAGTCGTCTCAAATTATGAAAGTTGAAGGGGGCAAAATTGGTGAGTTATGATCGGTAAAAAATAAGATACGTTCTCTGGGAACATCTGGGAACGGAGGAACGACTAGGGAAGAAAGCTGTGCCAACCCCGAAAGAGCCAAGGTTAACTTTTTCATAAATTAACCATTACTTTCGACAATTAAAACAACTTGGGTAAACAACAGTTAAAAATGGGATGTATTTTTCCCGCCACTCTATTAGAATAAGAAGCTAAAAAAGCTATCTGATATCAGACCCCCTCTCCTTAAAAAACGCTTTGTAAATCAGTGAGATGTCAAGATGATTTTAGATAAACTGAAACGCTGGGCCATTACCGAACCCATTGAAGATGATGCCGAATACGATGACCCCAACTATGTTGAAATCGATGGCAACTCAGACTTTGAGATGGAAGAACCAGAGATGACCTCTGCTAGTCAACCCCAACCCGAACCCCGTCCCTGGGCAAAACCTATGGGATCGAATCTTAATGCAGAATTAAACATGAGAAACAATAAAGGTAATGTTGTCCCTATGCCTGGAATTAATAATATTGCTGAAGTGGTTGTGGTAGAACCCCATTCCTTTGATGAAATGCCCCAAGTTATTCAAACCCTTCGTGAACGGAAATCTGTGGTTCTTAACCTCAATGTGATGGAACCCGAAGAAGCACAACGGGCCGTGGATTTTGTTGCGGGAGGAACCTACGCTATTGATGGTCATCAAGAACGCATTGGGGAAAGCATTTTCCTTTTTACTCCTAACTGTGTTAAGGTTAGCAATCTCTCTGGTACGGTTCATGATGTCCCTGAGATTCCCGTTAACCCTTCTCGTAACCCTTCACCTGTGGCTAACTGGGGTGCAGATGTTAATCGTTTGGTTCAGTAGTTCGTTAATCAAGCTTCTCGTTAGCAGTGTGAGGGAAGCTTCGTCTTTTTCATCAGCAACTTTACCATTGAAAACTTGTGTCTATTAGACTAGGTATCATTGGAGGCGGAGTGATGGCAGAAGCAATACTCACCCGTCTTTTAGCGTCCCAACTTTATACTCCTAATAACCTATTAGTAAGTGAACCCCAAACCCCAAGGAGAGCGTTTTTAGCTCAAACCTATGGCGTTGCTATCACTGACAGGAACCAAGACACGTTACAAGCAACAGAAGCGGTCTTACTAGCTATTAAGCCTCAAATCTTGGATAAGGTTATTTCTCAGCTAACCTTAGAAGGGGTAGAACATTACCCTTTAATCTTGTCGATTTTAGCAGGAACCCCATTAAACCGCCTAGAAACAGCATTTCCTAACTTTCCCGTCATTCGGGTTATGCCTAATACACCGGCAACAGTAGGGGCAGGAATGACAGCGATCGCAGCCGGAACCAACGTACAACCCTCCCATCTAACCCTAGCTCATACTATCTTCGAGGCAGTGGGGGAAGTGGTAGATGTGCCAGAATCATTGATGGATGGAGTAACAGGGTTATCGGGATCAGGGCCTGGGTTTGTTGCTTTGATGGTTGAAGCATTATCCGATGGTGGTGTCGCTTCTGGTTTACCGAGGGCGATCGCTACAAAACTAGCGGTACAGACGGTGTTAGGGACTGCTACGTTAATCAAAGAAACTGGGTTACATCCTGGTCAGTTAAAGGATAATGTCACCAGTCCAGGAGGAACCACCATTGCAGGGGTAGCCAAGTTGGAAGAAAAAGGCTTTCGTTCTGCGGTGATCGAAGCAGTTAAGGCGGCTTATCGGCGATCGCAAGAGTTGGGAAAATAAGTCTATGGATACTGATTTTATTTATACTTATCCCCCTTTAATTCCTGGTATTCTTAAGAAACGGTATAAACGTTTTTTAGCGGATATTGAGTTAGAATCAGGGGAAATAATTACGGCACATTGTGCTAATACTGGCCCGATGATCGGGGTATGTGGTATCGATAGTAGGGTTTATGTTTCTAAAAGTAATAATCCTAAACGAAAATTGGCTTATAGTTGGGAATTAATTGAAGTAGAAAATACATGGGTTGGTATTAATACTGCTTTACCGAATCGGGTGATTAAGCAAATTTTAGAACAAGAAAAATTTCCTCCGTTACAAGGACAGTATAATAAAGTTCGCTCCGAAGTTCCCTATGGAAAAGATAAAAAAAGTAGAATTGATTTTCTTTTAAGTAGTGAATCTGAACAAAAACCAATTTATTTAGAAGTTAAAAATACCACATTAGCTAAAGATAAGCTTGCTTTATTTCCTGATACTGTAACAACTCGGGGTCAAAAACATTTACAGGAATTAATGAACTTATTACCTGATGCTAAACCGATGATGTTATATTTTATTAATCGGAGTGATTGTGAGCAGTTTTCTCCTGGAGATGCTTACGATCGAGAGTATGGAAAGTTGTTTCGTGAAGCGGTTAACAAAGGGGTGACAATATTACCTTGTCGCTTTGAAATTACCCCCCAAGGAATTCGTTATTTAGGATTAGCAGAATTAGTTAAAATTGAATAATTGATCATGTTGAGTTTTGTTCCTCAACCCAACCTACGAGAAAAGAAAAAATAATACAAATTATGTCTACACGATCCTTATTTGTCTAGATATTGGGACGATTCAAGTAGTAACGTTGAAAAGATTTTTCTATGACTAAAATTTACTTTGGAACTAACCGAAATCTCATTGACGAACAAGAGGGTGACTTTGGCAGTAACTTTAGTGATGATGGACTGGCTAATTTACGTTTTGGAGAAGCTGAAGTCACAGGGGACGACTTTGATCAGTATGACATCCAAGTAGCCTCTGAAGATTTTGATGTTGATCCTCCAACGTTAGGGAGTGAGGAGATTTTAGAACGAGTGGCTCAAGAGATGAGAAGTCAGGGGGAAGATACCGTTATCTTCATTCATGGTTATAATACCAGTTTTCGAGGAGGTCTAACACAAGCAGCAAAACTACATCAGGTATTAACTAGCAATAATTCTGGAACTTCTGAACCTGCTTTTAAGCTAAATATGTGTTTATTTTCCTGGCCGTCTGATGGTTCACTATTACTAAGTGATTCTAATGCAGCGAATGCGATCGCTTACTATAACGATCGCTTAGATGCGGCTGCTTCTGGGGCAGCTTTTGCTCGTTCTTTTCTAAAAGTCGCTGATTTCATCAATGGACTGGAAACAAGATGTCAGCAGAATCTTCATCTCATTGCTCATAGTATGGGTAATTATGTGTTGCGCCACGCTTTACAAGAACTCAAAAACCAAGTTGGTAATCAATTACCAAGACTGTTCGATCAAATTTTGATGATGGCTGCCGATGAAGATGAAGACGCTTTTGATCGTCAGGACAAATTGTTTGATTTACCACGCATAACCCGCCGTACCAGTGTTTATTTTAACCGAGGGGATTTGGCTTTATGGGCAGCCGATAACCTTAAAGGAAGACCCCCTCGGTTGGGTTCAGATGGTCCCATTCAGCCTCGACAACTCCCTCGTAATGTCTATCCGATTGATTGTACTCGGGTTATTTCTCGTTTTACTGACCCTTCCGAACATGGCTATTATATCAATGTTCCTCGTGTCGTTGCGGATATGCGTTTCGTTTTGCAAGATGAAATACCTGATGAAATTCCTGGGCGAAAATATATCCCTGAAACTAACCGCTATCGATTGCTGGAAGCGTTAACATAAAGTTAATTTTTGAGGAGGGTTTCTAGGGTGATATAGCAGTTCCCATACTCGTGAGGTACAAACTTTTCTAGTTTTGGGAGTTCGGGAGTTCAGGAGTTCATGGGTTCGGGAGTTCAGAAGTTGAAGACTCTTTGATAGTTGTGAGTTATCCAAACTTACATTTTGCACCGTTATAATAAGGTTCTGACTTCTGACTTCATTCAATCTATGCCAATGAAAACTGCTGTCAAAAATGTTGCTTATCGTCATTCCGTGACTGATGATTTACGAAAGGCTATCTTACCTCTAACCAGTGTTAATCCTTGGTTGGGGTTATTACGTTTTTCTTTATTAGGAACCCTATTTTTTAGCTTGGTAATTTTAGCTTGGATAACAGATAATCCTGGGATTTTTGGCTTAGCTACTTTCTTCGCAGGATTCATCTATGCTATTTGGTTAATTTGTACCCATGATAGTACCCATTACACTTTAACCCAATGGAAATGGTTTGAAGAAATTGCCCCCCGTCTCCAGTCTTATCCCATGCTATGGCCTTATGGCGTTTATCAGGAATTGCATCATCTTCATCATGGTTGGAATGGGTTAGATTTTCGAGATCCTGAACGAAGCGAATGGACAAAAGAGGAATATGATAATGCTTCCCCGTTGCAACGGTGGTATGTCAGACATCAATTGCCTATTGATATTTTTATTTTTGGGGGAATTGGCTTAATTATCAAAACCATCGTTCAGGGAATAAAATTCAGGTCACTTAGACCCCGTTTGCGATGGAAATTAATGATGGATATTGTATCCATAATAGTGATTCATAGTGTTTTTCTAGCGATCGCTTTTTCTTATGGGGTGATGGGACGTTATCTCTTATTTTGGTTAATTGTAGAACGAACAGTTGGCTTTTTTATGCAAATAAGAGATCATCTCGAACATGATCGAATGTGGACACAAAAAGATACATATCAATTAACTCAATTATATGCTGCTCGCAATATTTTAGTACCGAATTGGCTTCAATGGTTCATGGGAGGACTCCCTTATCATAGCATTCATCATGCTTTTCCTAATATTCCTTTTAATCATTTACCTGAAGCATTTGATAAGATTCAATTAGTCCTAAAAGAACATCATTACCCTCAGATCACCAGGGATAATGGTTATGTTCGTACCGCTTGGCAATTAAGTCATCAACCTTCTATCATTTCAACTATCAAAGGAAATCATGAAAGTGTTTGATCTTTTTTAAGAAGACTGCCAATAATATGAAATCCGCTTAATCACTCGACGTTAAAATTCCTACTGTAAATCAATCTTCCCCTGCCTCCCAATACTACTCGGATAAGCTTGAAAAGTTCATGAAATAGAGAGTGTGGGGAGTGTGGGAGGTGTGGGGAGAATTAAGCAATACACATGGTTTTCTCTTCCCACCCTTCCCCCTCTTCCCTCTCTTCCCCA
>JASJDW010000017.1 GCA_030064955.1 Crocosphaera sp. | reverse complement strand
AGACTGAGAAGACTTTAATGTAAGCGAACTCGTTGAATCAGAAATCTAAAGCAGTGATGCTTAGAGAATCCACGCACTTATAGGGCGTGGAGTATGTCAATTAATGCCAATAATATAAGAGACAAGTTTGTCCAATAAACTTGCCCAGAAAAATATGATTACTATTTTAGTTTCAAAAATCAACTATTTTTTGGCAATAACCCATACTGCGTGAACAATTCCAGGAATATAACCAAATAATGTTAATAAAATATTGATCCAGAACTGTGGCCCGATACCCACTTGCAGAAAAACACCCAGTGGAGGAAGAATAATCGCACAGATAATCCGAACTAAATCCATGTTTTTGCTTAAGTATATATACAGTGGTAATTATTCATGAAACTAATTAACTTGTCAAGATCATAACTCTGAACTCTCTATGGCGAAGAAAAAGTAATCTAAAGATACAAATCATCCGTAATTTTCCTAATTGCCAGATCAAAAATTAATATAGATAATTGTTTTATCTCTATTAATGCCAATAATATTATCCATTATGTCCAATTCATTGTTCACTGAAGAAAACTCTAATCAAACCTTACTTTCTTTACCTAAGAGACGGAAACATCACCGTTATTATGATAGTCAAGGTTCTTCTGTTGAGTTAATCATTGATCGTCAAGAAATGCAACAATCTCTAAAAGGAATGATTATTGATGATTCTTTTACTGGTTGTGGATTGATTGTTATTAGTGAAGAAAAATTATACGTTGGTCAATTATGTAATTTAAAAATCCAGGAACTTGATCCACTTTTATGTCAAATTATTTGGTTGAAAAAACTAGATAAAAATCTAACTAGAATAGGTATGAAATATTTAATCCAGTCAAAAACTAGACATCCTTGAGGATTCATTCCCTACCTATTCCTGAATTTAATGAATATAATTTCTGCAATTTTTCTCTAATCTTTTACTTTAAATACTGAAATTTCTGTTTGTAAACTTTGGGCTGCATCATTCAATCTTTCTAAGACAAGATGAGTATCATGTAAAGAATAAGCAGTTTGTTCAGATCCTTCGCTTAACTGTTCCATTGCTTCACGAATATGTTGCGCGCTGCGAGATTGTTCTTCCATACTTTTACTCACTAATTCAAAGCGAGGTGTAATACTTTGTACCTGTTCAATCACTTGAGCAATTTGATGACTAATATTACCTACATCTTGCACACTACTACTGACTTCTTTATTAAATTTATCCATTTCCATTACCCCTGTCGAAACAGCAGATTGCATCTCTTTAACCATCTGTTCAATCTCCAAAGTTGCCACTGCCGTTTGATCGGCTAAACGACGAATTTCCCTAGCCACAACAGCAAACCCGGCACCATATTCTCCCGCTTTTTCTGCTTCAATGGCTGCATTTAAAGATAATAAATTAGTTTGATCCGCTACTTTAGTAATGGTTAAAACCACACTATTAATATTGTGGGCTTTTTCACTCATAATTCCTAATTTAGAAGCAATAGACGTGGTTGCTTCTGCCAATTGACGCATAGTTGTTTCCATTCTTCCCAAATCATTTTGACCCTGATTAGCAGCCGTAGCGGTACTTTGAGAAAGTTCGGTAATTTGTTCCATGGTATTGACCAATTCTTCTGAAGTATTCGCAATTTCTTGGGCTGTGGTTGTCACTTCATTAGTTGAGGCAATTTGTTCGGTTAAAGTAGCCTCTAATTGTTTCCGAGAAGCCGCCATTTGGGTGGTTGAACTGGTAATAGCAATGCCTGATTGTTGCACTTTTGAAATTAAAGAATTCAAGTTATGAATCATCATTTTTAAAGCTTCTAATAATTGTCCAATTTCATCATCAGAAATAACTTCCACTTCTCCAGTTAGATTACCATTAGAAACTTCTTCTGCTAACTCAACTGCTTGTCCTAAAGAGCGTGTAATGTTACGAGTAATCCAGTAGCCTAAGCTTAAAATAGTGATAATACTAATAATAAATGTAAAAGAAACAATATTAACCGTATTTTCTTGATGTTGTTTGGCAACATGGGCAGCAGCTTGGGATAAGCCCACAACTTGTTGTAGCAGTTCAGTATTCCCTTGTTTCAGTTCTTCTTGTAACGGTTGAACCCTGACCATTGCATTTTTAGCTCCGGGAATGTCTTCATTATTAATTAAACTGAAAACTTGTTCTGCTTGATTGTTATAGAAAATATAGGTTTGTTGATAATCGTTTAAGTTTTGGGCAATGGATTGAAAATCTTGTTTATCTGATTGATTATTAATGGTAGTAATTTGCTTTTGTAGTAAACTTTGAGCCTCTTCGATGGCAAGACCAACCCGACTTTGATTATCCAGAAAGCTAGTGCGAGATTGATTAAAATTCGCTTGATTCGTTGGACTATCAATGCTATTGATACCAGCAATATAGGCTTTTTCAAAATCAAGAACCTGTGCCAGTTGATTTTCCTGCATTGAGATCAAATCTTGGATTAAAGACAGATCTTGTTCGGCCATTTGTCTAACTTCAGCATATAATTTAGACATTCCTATCCAAGTAACAACTGCCCCTACTCCCATAATCAGAGCAGAAAATATTAATAGTCCCAACAATTTGGATTCAATGGTCATGGATTTGTAAAAATTCATAGTCTCAACCTTGAAGATTATCTAATCGTTGAATGCGATTTTTGAGTATGGCTGCCCCTTGTACATCTCCTTCACTTTCTCGTAGTAATACAAGATGAATTAAGGCATCCCGATAATTTGGCTGAAGATATAATGCTTTTTGGAAACATCGTTGAGCCTCTTCTAAATTACCTTGAGCTTGAGAAATTTCTCCTAATAACAAATAACCCTTTGCATCGATGGGATGACCTTGGAGATGGATTTGACAACATTGGGCTGCTTCTTTTAATTTTCCCCGATTAGCCAATTGTTGCGCCATTTCTAAAGAAGAAAGTTGGATTTCTTTTTCTGGAGGTTTGGGTACAGAGATGGAGGGTCTTTTTTTTAGTGGCGATCGCTGATAAGGTTTGGGGTTGCCTAATGGGGTTACAAGAGGTTCAGTCTTAGCAATAGGGAATTTTTGATAAGCAAAGGCCGAGGGATAAGACATAAAGCGAAAATGGGGGGCTTTAATTAAGGTGGTTTCGACTGCACCAACGAATAATAATCCACCTTCTTTCAGGAGGCGATCTAATATTGTCAGGACGCGATCGCGGGAAACTTCATCTAAATAAATTAATAAATGTCGACAAAAAATCACATCATAGGGAGAATAATTCAGCGGCCAAGCAGACAGTAAATTTTTAGCGGAAAACTTAACTTGATTACGAATTGACTGAGTAATTTGATAGCGGTTTTGCTCCACCTGAAAAAATTGCTTATAATCGACTTGATCGTGAGAACGGAAAGAGTTTTTTCCATAAATACCTTTTTTAGCTACTGTTAAGGCTGTATGACTAATATCCATCCCTTCTACCGTAAACTGTTGGGAGGTTAGAGGAGAATTCAGTAACGTCATAGCAATAGAATAAGGTTCTTCTCCTGTTGAACAGGGAACACTGAGTATTCTTAGGGTTTGGTGGGAATGGGAAGGAAGCCATTCAGTTTGAACATAGTGACGCAGTAGGGAAAATGCCTGTCGATGGCGAAAAAACCAAGTTTCTCGAATGACAAGTTGCTCAACTAATTCTTGAAATTCCTGGGCGGAGGATTGTAACCGTTTTAAGTAATCTGATACTTTATTGATACCACAGGCTTTTTGACGGGTTGTTACCGCTTTAATTAACTGACGTTGGCCTACTTTGTCTGGCCCGAGGCCGATTTTTTTAGCAAGTAACTGTTCAATTCTTTGATAATCTTGGTTCATGGTTTTTGCTAGTTTAAGACTTTTTTACTTTAATTACCGAGGCTTCTGCCTCGGAAGGCAGGAGGCAGTGGGCAGGAGACAGAAGGAGTATTTCTTAATCCCTCCCCCCTAAGTCGGTACAAGAGAAGCCCTTTTAAGGGGACAAGAAATTGGAATTCGTCTTAATCCTCTTCCAATTTCAAACGGACAGCCCCCTGCCTTTCAACTCCTGCCTCCTTCAACACCAATTCAAGGAGATTATTGTTTTTTGTGTCCACGGACATCTTGCACCTATTAATATTCTTTCTCGTCTTCCCACCCTTCCTACACTCTCCCATGATAAGTATCACATTTAACCAATGGTCAACATCATAGTCTCAGGAGCAATTTTTCAGAGAAATTTGGGAATAATCATTAATAAACCCTACTTTCAAACCCATAATCCTATGAAAATCACCCTTACCCTATTGACCACACTGGTTTCTAGTAGCATAATCATAGCAGGTTCAGCAACTGCCCAAGATCATTCCCGTAGTCGTTCCCATAATTTTGATAATTGTGATTATGGTAATTATCTGGTTAGTAATAATGGTCGCTGTGTGGATTTATCGGGAGATGATTCCAACCGTTATAATTTTTATGAAGCTAAGTTTTTTAAGGCTTTAAAAAATGCAGGAATTTCCATTAGTTATGAAAGTTGTGAAGCCGGTCTTTTAGGGTATTATCAACCTGATTACAATAGAATGACCATGTGTCAAAATAATCGACAAGATTTTAATCTTTATATTGAAACCTTAGCCCATGAAAGTTGGCACGTTGTTCAAGATTGTGCTGCTGGGTTAGATAATGGATCGGTTGTTCCGATTATGAATGCTGATTCTTCAACTTTTCGTTCTATTTTAGCCAGTTTAGGTTCCGCTGATTGGCAAAGTTTAAACCTCTATGATCCTCGAGATCTACCCTATGAAGGAGAGGCGTTTCTGATGGAAAAACATCCCGATAAGGTGTTACAAGCATTAAATGCTTGTGCTGCTGGCCGATAATGTTAATGTTAGTGGTGAGGAGTAAACTGTCTTCACTGCTCACTTTTCATTATTGAATAATTATTAACCAACCTCTAATCTTGTATATATTCGGTTCCTTGAATTAAGGCTATTTCTGCCCTCATAAATTCTCGACCTAAATAAGCAGCATGATCTAACATTGTAATGGGACACTGTTCATTTTCTTCGATGACTTTAACGCATAATTCTTTCGCACTACGTCCGGTAAAAAGAGTTTGAGAAGTGCGATCGCTTTTACCTCTCGCTGCAATGACTTCTCCTGTTTCTGGGTCAACCGCCAGACCTTTTTCATTAATAATATTGGTGAAATGTTTAGCACAAATTAAGCTATTTTCTCGGTCAATATAAATAATAAAATACCCACCTGGATCAAGAGCAATAGGACGTTTTGAAAGTTTGTCATCCAATTGTTTGATGGTTTTTGCTAATTCATTCATACTCACATCTTGCATCTGGTTTAAAATTGGCTCGTGGGGATAGGGAACAGGGATGTATTCTTGATTATTAATTGCCGTTATGACTGCTAGTGACGATACCGGAATAAACCCAACCTTTCTGAGCATCGACGGTAATAATTGCCCCTTCTCGAATGTTTTGAGTCGCTTCTTGAAATCCCACAATGACCGGAACCCCTAAACGTAAACCAATCACAGCAGCATGACTGGTTAAACTGGATTCCTCAGTAATAATTCCCGAAGCTTTACGCATCATGTCCACAAACTCCGCATTGGTTCCTGGAACCACCAAAATGTCCCCAGGTTCAAAATTGCCCAATTCCCTAGCATGATCGCCGATCCTCGCTCGCCCACTGGCCGAACCCTGACCAACCCCTACCCCCTTTCCCAAGATAGCTTTAACCATTTCTACTTTAATCAAATCCGTCGAGCCGGCTACCCCTTGCAATGTTCCGGCGGTCATTACCACCAAATCTCCATCCTTGAGTAAATGATTTTCTTGAGCCACATTAACCGCTGATTCAAAGGTTTGAGTTGGTGAGGCTAAATCAAGCACCAACAAGGGTTTTACCCCCCAAACTAACTGTAATTGTCTGGCCACATCCACATGAGGGGTGACGGCTAAAATGGGGATTCGGGGACGGAATTTAGAGACATTTCGGGCCGTTGAACCTGTTTTGGTTAAGGACATAATGGCCGCTGCATTGAGTTGTTGAGCGATGTGACTGACGGCCGAAGAAATGGCATTGGTAATAGACTGTTTGTCTTCAGACACCATTTTCATTACTGTAGGTTCCTTTTCGATGCGCTCAGCGATGGTGGCCATGGTCGCCACTGCTTCGACGGGATATTTACCCACAGCGGTTTCATTGGATAACATGACTGCATCGGTACCGTCCAAGATAGCATTGGCTACATCCGAAACTTCAGCACGGGTAGGACGAGGATTATTAGCCATACTATCCAACATTTGGGTTGCTGTGATCACAGGAATCCCTAACTTATTAGCCGTTGCAATTAATCGTTTTTGCAAAATGGGAACATCTTCAGCGGGTAATTCTACCCCTAAGTCTCCTCTTGCTACCATGACTCCATTACACAGAGAAAGAATTTCCTCCATTTCTTCGATCGCCTCATGTTTTTCAATTTTGGCGATCACTGGGACATTTTTTCCTGCATTAGCGATCAGTTCTTTAATTTCGATAATATCTTGAGGATTTCGCACAAAACTGAGAGCCACCCAGTCCACCCCTTGATCCAAACCAAACATCAAATCCTGTTTATCTTTCTCCGTTAAAGCTTTGACGGATAAATAAACCCCTGGAAAATTGACCCCTTTTCTATCGGACAAGACACCTCCAACCACAACCCGACAATGAAGATCTTTCTTGTCTTTATCCACTCGTTCCACCCGCATTTCTACCTTGCCATCATCCAGTAAGATTTTCGCTTTTTCCGGCACTTCATCAGCTAGATAACTATAGGTAACATAACTAATGGTTTGATTACATTCCACTTCACGACTGGTTAAGGTAAAAGGATCACCAGGTTTAAGGGTAATTGGTCCATTAGCAAATTTACCCAGACGAATTTTTGGCCCTTGTAAGTCTTGTAGAATACCAACGGGTTGATTTAATTCAAAAGCGGTTTGACGAATGAGACGAATCGTATGTTGATGATAGTCATGATCGTTATGGGAAAAATTGAGTCGTAACGTGGTCGCCCCAGCTAAAATCAATTGGCGTAAAATTTCTTTGTTTTGGGTAGCAGGACCAATGGTTGCCACTATTTTTGTTCGGCGGGCCATAGAATTAAAAGACATAGGAAGTTAAATTTAGCTAAGAAACAATCAATCAGAAACTCACAAGTCAGAAGTTAAACTAGTTCTATATCTAGACTGCACAAAAAAGACACGATTCTAACCTTTGCTTCGACTGCTATAGCGAGTATTTATAAAAATAAGGTCTTTACTTAGGATCTCATGAATGGTTCCCTTGAGTTAGAAAATTTCCCTATTTTTTTAGAGATCCCTCAAAGGTAAAGAACCTCTAAAACCGAGCATTTAGCAAAATAAATCAGTTAAGGGGTTGGCCAAAACCCGAACCAAGGGTAAGTTAATATTAATTTCAACTTTGAACTTGTAGACTGCATGAGAATCTTAGTTACGGGTGGTGCTGGTTTCATTGGGTCCCATCTCATTGACCGCTTAATGGCTCAAGGACACGAAGTCCTCTGCTTAGATAACTTTTACACCGGCCACAAACGTAATATTCTTAAGTGGTTCGGTAATCCTTATTTTGAGTTGATCCGCCATGATATTACGGAACCCATCCGTTTAGAGGTGGATCAAATTTATCATTTAGCTTGTCCGGCTTCTCCCATTCATTATCAATTTAATCCCGTTAAAACCATTAAAGTTAATGTGTTGGGGACATTGTATATGTTGGGTTTGGCTAAGCGGGTTGATGCACGTATTTTACTCGCTTCTACGTCGGAAGTTTACGGTGATCCCGATGTTCATCCCCAACCAGAAGAATATCGAGGTAACGTCAGTTGTACTGGGTTACGCGCTTGTTACGATGAAGGAAAACGGGTGGCTGAAACCCTCGCTTTTGAATATCATCGGGAACACAAAACCGACATTCGAGTAGCACGTATTTTCAATACCTATGGGCCAAGAATGTTAGAAAACGATGGTCGCGTAGTCAGTAATTTTATTGTACAAGCCCTCAAAGGAAAGCCCTTAACCGTTTATGGCGATGGCTCTCAAACCCGAAGTTTTTGCTATGTCTCTGATTTAGTTGAAGGGTTAATGCGTTTAATGAATGGGGATCATATTGGCCCTATTAATTTAGGAAACCCTGGGGAATACACCATTTTAGAATTAGCTCAAATGATTCAAGGAATGGTTAATCCTGATGCTGAGTTAGTTTATAAACCCTTACCCCAAGATGATCCTAAACAAAGACAACCTGATATTACTAAAGCCAAAAAATATTTGGGTTGGGAACCGACTATTCCCTTAAAAGACGGGTTAGAATTAGCTATTAAGGACTTTGGAGAACGAGTGTCAAAAGACAGTTAAATGGTCTCTGAGTCAGCTTAGTTTAAAATACTTCTAACTTATGAAGTCATGTTGTTGTATCATCCCTAGAATGCCTTGTTTTAAACAATATAAATTTAGAGGATAAAAGTTATGCGCGTTTGTGTCATTGGAACTGGTTATGTTGGCTTAGTAACTGGGGTTTGTTTATCTCACATTGGCCATCATGTTATTTGTATTGATAATAACGAGGAAAAGGTCAAACTGATGAAGTCAGGTCAGTCTCCTATTTATGAACCTGGCCTCTCAGAATTAATGCACGGTTGTATGGAAGCAGGCCGTTTGGAATTTACTTCCGATCTCGCTGCTGGGGTTGAACACGGAGAAATCCTCTTTATTGCTGTAGGAACCCCCGCTTTACCCACCGGTGAAAGCGATACCCGTTACGTTGAAGCAGTTGCACGGGGAATTGGGGAAAATTTAAACGGTGGTTACAAGGTCATCGTTAACAAGTCCACTGTTCCTATTGGTTCTGGGGACTGGGTAAGAATGATTGTTATGGATGGGTTAGCTCAACGTGAAGACGCTCCTGCTAATGTGGAGTTTGATGTGGTCAGTAACCCTGAATTTTTACGGGAAGGCTCAGCCGTTTATGATACGTTTAACCCCGATCGCATTGTTCTCGGTAGCAACAACGATAAAGCCATTGCTATGATGCAAGAACTGTATCAACCTTTGGTAGATCGCAAGTTTGCTGACGATCAAAGCTTACCTCCTGTTCCTGTGGTGGTAACGGACTTAAACTCCGCTGAAATGATTAAATATGCTGCTAATGCTTTCTTAGCTACTAAAATTAGTTTTATTAACGAAGTTGCTAATATCTGCGATCGCGTTGGGGCCGATGTGACTCAAGTCGCTGCTGGTATCGGTTTAGATTCTCGTATCGGTAATAAATTCTTACAAGCCGGTATTGGTTGGGGTGGCTCTTGTTTCCCTAAAGATGTTTTAGCTTTAATTCATACTGCTACTGATTATAATTACGAGACAGAATTACTCAATGCTGCGGTTAATGTTAACAAGCGACAACGATTAATTGCAGTTGAAAAACTGCAACAAGAATTGAAAATTCTCAAAGGAAAAACCATTGGTTTATTAGGATTAACCTTTAAACCAGATACCGATGATATGCGGGATGCACCTTCTTTAATTATTATCGAACAGTTAAACCGTTTAGGGGCAAAAATTAAAGCCTATGACCCCATTGTTTCTCAATCTGGGTTAAGTCATGGTTTATCTAATGTCATTATTGAAACCAATGCTGAAATGTTAGCGGATAGCTGTGATGCGTTAGTTTTAGTAACAGATTGGAAAGAGTTTTTAGCACTCAATTACGGTAAGATGGCTCAAGTAATGGCTAATCCTGTGATGATTGATGGTCGTAACTTCTTGGATCGTTCTAAGTTAGAAATGGCTGGTTTCCATTATGTAGGAATTGGACGCTAATTAATCTTATTTAATTCAAAATTAAACTGATGAGTAGGATATTTTAATTGCTGAAATGTTCTACTCATTTTTTTTGTTATCATAATAGAGTTATTAACTTAGCATCATTATTAATACCAACTTAGAATTTACAATGAATGACACAAATCAAAAAACTCGTCAGCCAATTTAGAAATAATCCCAAAAATGTTCGCTTTTCTGACTTAGTTAAAGTCTGTAATCACTACTTTGGCAAACCTAGACAAAAAGGAACGAGTCATTGTGTCTATAAAACACCTTGGCCGGGTGATCCGCGAGTTAATATTCAAGAAAAACAAGGACTTGCTAAAGCTTATCAAGTTAGACAGGTTTTAGATGCTATCGATAAATTAGAAGGAATGAATCATGATTAACTACGAACATTATACTTATCAAGTTACTTGGTCTGAAGAAGATCAAGAATTTGTTGGACTTTGTTTAGAATATCCTAGCTTATCTTATCTTGATACAAGCCATTCTGCCGCATTAACAGGTATTATTAATTTAGTTAAAGATATTGTGACTGATATGGAAACGAACGGGGAAGAAATACCAGAACCTTCGCTATCAAAAAGCTACAATGGTAAACTTCAATTGTCTATTACTCCAAAACTTTATCAAAAATTAGCTACAGAAGCAGCAGCAGCAAAAGTTAGTTTAGAGTATTATATTAGTCAAAAACTTACCTAGATATCACAAAGTCAATTAATTATTTCGTCCCAATTTCTAACAAGTGCCATATCTATTCCATTAGAGGAAGTAACAAACACAAATTGATGTCTAAAGTCAATTTTTAATGGTGATGAATAAATCTCTTCGCTAATATCTACTATATTAATTTCTCCCCTATTATTAACAATTAGAGCAGGAAATTCAAATCCTCTTTCATAAAGTCGAAGTATTTCTTCTCTTAAAAAATACCAATCAAGATAATTATATTCCGATAAAGTATGAGAAGGAGAAGTCCGATAATTAATTGGAATAATAAGTTGATCAAGTAAGTCCATTAATACGTCATAGCAAAGATCACAATGTTTGTTATCTGAAATTTTATTGACCAAAGAAGAAACTGAGTCCTTAGTAATACTGATAACTTCGCAATTAAAATATTTATTTGCTAAAGTTTCTAAGATATTTTGTATATATTCTGTCGACGTATAATTTGACAAACATTGTTTAGTTATCCATTTAATAAGTTTAGTAGAAGATTCTATGATTTCCTTTGTTATAGAAGCTTTTTTCGCTTCAGAAAGGTGACACCAAAAATACTCATCCATCAACGGATAAATGGTTAATCCAATAACAAAACATTCAAGATGAATCTCTCTTCGTTCACCTAAAAAATCTTTAATTATCCAATCTACTAAAGATTGAACACTCTCTAAAGCTTCCTCAAAGTTATTATAGGGACGAGACTTCAATGGTGGTGGTGGTACATTTAATTCTTGTGATGCACCATATTGTCCCATAAATTCCTGCAAAAATGGTGTGATCTCTAAAATTTTCCAGGTAATCGAAGCAGGTAAATTTCTAAGATTATTTTCTTCACATTCCATAGCTGTGTAATAAAATGAACCTAGTGCTCCTAACAACACACCTAGTTCAAACATCATTGAACAAGTAAAACCTCTTCCGTCGATTTTTCTAATTCCTGCTATTTCATCAATTAAGGGAATTGCAATTAATGGGTTTTCACAACCAAAAACACTGCCAGAAATTCCAGATAAAATATGTTTATTAAATCCAGGATGAACAATTAGTTCTCTTGAAAAATCACCTAAAGCTCCCCATAATTCTACTTTTAAAGGAAGCGCACGATGATACATAAGACACATAGGATTTATAACTTTATGGGGTTGCAATCGTTCCTCAGTCCAAGTAGAAAAACCTTCTATATCAACTCTAAAAAACTTTTCCAAAAAAATTAGACCTTTTTCAACAATTTTTTCGTTAAAACAAGGTGAAGAAAGATAGTCTTCATTGTCAAGAAAGTATTGACCAAAAGGACTTTGAGAAGCATCAATAACTCCCAGACTTTGTGCAAAAGGAAGAAAAGCATAAGGGTTGATCAAACCTATCATAAGCTGATATTCAACTGCTCCTGTTACATCTTCTAAATTCCAACAATCACGCCAAATAAGCACAAAACCATGTGAATTGTTTCTATCACCTTCTTTTGTAATTAAACTAGCTGCATAGGAAACAGCAGCTTCTGCATCGGGGGAAATCTCATCTTCAAAATGTTTATATAAAATAATTTTAAAAGTTGAGATAGCATCGGGTGGAAACCCATTAGTATTTAATGAGAACCAAGCAGAAGGAATATATACTTCAAAGGACAATTCTTTATCTTCAGATTCCTGCACTTTTAGACAAAGAATTTGTTTTGATTCCCAAGTGGTTAAATTGGTGATTGAATGACTAAGGAGATTAGGATATTCAGTTGAAACAATACAAAAAAGTATTTCAAAATTTGATAAAAATGGCAAAAAATTTCTAACTTCATGTTCATAAGCAAGCATTTCTGTTAAGGTTTCTCTAGCAGTTTTTTTGCTTCTTTTGAGTTCGATAAGTATGATTTTTTCTTGATATTGATTAAAAAGTATTAAATCAGGAAATAGTCTTTCTTGTCTATCAACAGAAATGTTTTGAGATGCAGTAGTAATGATTTCAACTGATTCAAGACTAGAAAGAACATTATTAGCAGCACATAGTAATTTTCTTGTAGAAAGGTCATCTATTGAAAATGAAGGAATATAGTCTTCTTTATACCAAGACTCATAACGTTCCTGAATTTGATCTATATTATTAATACGATCATAAAATTTGTCTTCTTTAATTAAGGTTTCTAAAATTGATTGGATTTGACTTTCTTTCATGATTTTCTTGACAATTATCTACAAATAAGATCAACCAACTGCAAACCCTGTATATTCTCTAACTAATGGTTCATGAAAAGCTAAAACAATATCTTCTTTGGGAACACCTAAGTTAACTAATTCATTGGCTATTCCTACCTCGGTTCCATCATATTGAACCCAAATTTTGCCCTTTTTAATATCTAAATGTAAGACACAACCATAAACAGATTCGCGATTTTTCCAGCCCGTATAAACAACTTGATAATGATCTCGTTCTGTATCAAAAATGAGTTCTGTTTCAATCTCATCATCGGATGGACTTCCTTGAGCATATTCAGTTAATAACTGTTGAATATAGAGGCGATACTGTGCTATTTTTTCCATTGTAAAATTACCTCTTTTGTAGGATCATAAATCAATAAGCTAAGTTGAAAACGTTCAATTACCATTTCTACAAAAGGTAAATTAAAAAATGTTTCATAAACCCCTTGTGGAATAGCTAAATAGAGACAACGCTTAGGTTGTTTTTTTTCTAAAGCAACTCGATAATTGAGAAATTGACCTAACGCTGTATGAAACTCAGAAATATTTGACGTTCCGACAAAACTTTTAATTTCTACTGCAATTTTTTCCCCTTCTTTTTCGGCTGCAATTAGTCTTTCTGCACCAAGATCAATTTGCATATCCACCCGACCTACTCGAATCCTTAAGGGGTCATCTGTAATTAGCCAACCCTCTTTTTCTAATCCTTTTCTTACTGCATCATGAAAAATATCTTTAGCAGACATGAGTACAAGAATAGGCAATAATAACTGTTGATAATGATAGCATTCTATAAACCGTTTTATGCTATGGTTCGTTAGACACACATTACCAAAAATTTGTCAAGGTCAGCGTTACAATTCTATCTTATTTTAGTACATTTGCTCAAAATTCTAGCTAAAAATTGAGTCGTTATGGCTTTCTACAAAGCGATCGCCAAACAATGAACAACGAAAGAATAGGAATACTGAGCCGTTTTTAAATTGTAGACATACTGGCTACAGATTTTTGATCCCTTTAATCATACCACAACCCAGTTAACTCGTCCACTATTGAGAATCTTTCCCACACATAAAGTTATACAAAGAGATGTAACTGATTTGTATTTTGTTGATTTCTATCACAGTTATATAAGTTTAACTTAACGAGAAGGAGTTAAACTCCTTTGAAAACTTAACAACCGCAACCATAAACCAGGATATCGTTGTTGTAACTCGTCAGGAACTTGCTTTAATAGTTTGGAAAACCAAGAAGAAAAGAAGAGATTTTTAAAGCTATCACCACTAAACTCAAAATAAGACCCCAACCAGCGAATTAAGTCCTTATTTCCCGCCATTTCCCAGATCCAAAGCAATAAAGCAGGATTTTTTCTCGCAGCTTTTAAAGCGAGTCGGGTAAACATTAACCAAGTCGTTTTATCCTTGATAAAGGTATCAGCCACTTCTGGGGGAGAGTCAGCCAATAAACCAAAGAAGGTGTTTAACATGGCATTAATACGCTGTGGGGGTAAGATTTTTCCCGTAGGAACCATCATTCCTTTAGAAAACAACCAAGTTACCGCTATATTACTTTGATAAGCTTTAATTTGGTTTAAATTTTCTGCTTTTAATAAATCCTGTTTCAAACAAAAATCCAATAAATGAGTTAGTTTGTCTAAATTACGCACTAAAGAACCAAAACCCGTAAAAATTAAGGGAGATTGCAGAGAAGCTGCGTCCCCAATGGCTAAAAGTCGATCAAAAGCTACTTTGCGATCGCTTTTACCTACACTAAAATGACCTGGAATATAACCAAAAGTTGGCTTTTTCCACGTCAATTTTTCGAGATCACAGCGACGATATTCGGGCAAAATATTAAAGAAATCTTCATACATTTCCAATAAAGAACCAGGGTTATCGGGATGTACTTGATGGTAATGAAAGAGATAAAAAGTTAACTCATCGCCTTCCCCTGGAAACAATTCCCAAATCAATTGTCTTCCGCGAGAAATATCACCATGAGAATTTAAAACATCTCCATATTGATGATCCCAAACTTCAGAATCAATCCCTTCAATAATAGCCCCAACCGTAGGACAAACACTATCAAAAGTTCGCTTACCGTTCAATTGCCAAGCAATAGGAGAAGCCGTTCCCATCGCATCAATTAATAAACGTCCTCGAACTTCTTTTGTGTCTGTTGTTTCTAAATCAATTAAACTAACTGTTACTCCGTCTGGATCGATCTTCCCTTTAATAAATTCTGTTCTCTCCCAAATTTCTCCCCCTGCTTGTTTTAATTTATTACCACATAACTGAAGAAATTTAGTTGTATCAATAGCAATATTTAAAACTTTCGGTGTATGTAACACATCTGCTTTTAAATGGGATGGATTATTACCATCAAAAAACTTATTAAATCCATCCACATATTCTTTAGCAATAATGGATTCAAATTCATCAATGGTGAATAAACCCAAATCAATTAAACTTTGAAATTCAGAGCGAGAAATATTCCACTCACGGTTCATGCGTCCAAAGACTAATCGTTCTACCAATAGAACCCGATAGCCTAATTGTGCCATTACCGCAGCGTGAATGACCCCTAAAGCCCCGCCAACATAAATTAGGTCATAAGTAATGGTCGAAGGTTCACAAGGCTGATTTTGTTGAAAAATGACTTGCTTAGGTTGTTGAGGGGTTTTGACTCCTTCTCGCCATCGTTTTTCCCACCAATAAACCCTTTGTAAATCTGTGTCTCCTTGGGGCATTTTACGAAAAAAATGCACCGTTTTTGGGTAATAAGGCTCTAAAGCCTCAAAAATTGAAGCAGCAGAAGGATTTAATTCTGGTAACTGAGGATATTGCTGAGGAAATGCCTTTTTAATTTCATCTTCTAAGTGACGACAGACATTGTTTTGTGAGGGAAAAGGTTGATTTCCCCAACGAAAAATTTTCAGATAAGTGGTTTGTTGTACTGACCACACAAAGATAGATAATTCGCGATCGCCTACTGAAGCTTGAGAAACATCAGCAATAACTTGTAAACGAACCCCATCTGGTGTAATCTTCTTTTTGCCTGTTAGGGGAGTCCAATCCTTTTGTAGCCACTGACATACCTCATCGGTGTTGGGGTTGGGAATTTCTAGATAGGTAATTTCCTGCATTGCGATATGTTAAGAAAATCTAAAATAAGCAAGCGTACGGATCGCTTTAGGTTGAAAGTAAGTTAAACTTTCCGTTACTGTATTCTGAGAGATACTTAAAAAAAGTTTACATTTTGTGATCCATTTAGACAATTGACGATAACCTTATGCATTATCCCATTCCAGCGAGTCCAGAAGAAATATTTGCCCTTCGCACTAAACCAGTTGATGAAGAAATGATTGCCGTTGCCATTACTGGAGTGGTTAATCTTGCCCGTTCTCAAGGACAATCATTGGATGAGTTAACAGCAGAAGTATTACAAGATGATCCTTTGTTAGATAGGGTTCAACGTCGTTGGTTGAGTGATTTAGTTCGCCAAGCATGGCAAGCTTTTCCTTAATATGATTAATTATTAATGGGTAACAGTTTTTTCATTTTTAAACAATTTCTATCCTGATCAACGCGAATGTAGTCTAATTCATCTGTTAATTTATCCATAAAAAAGAGGCCGCGATCGCCTTCGAGTTCTAGAGGATGAATCTTTTGCTGTTTCAGTTCGGCTAATTTGGCTTTTAAATTAAAAAATGGACCTTGGTTCCAGATGAGAATATCAACCCAAGTCTGATAAAAATTAACATTAATAATAATAGGAACCGTTGAAGGTAAATTTTCATGGGCGTAGAGGACTGTATTGCTAAATCCTTCCGATAAAGCCAATTTACATTCCCATAACACTTTTGGGGGTAAATAGGGTTTAGCAATGGTTTCAAACCAAATTAAAATTTTTTCTAATGCCAAAATCTCAGTCTTAACTGTGAGTTGAAAAGGCTTAAGTAAAGACTGATTTTTCTTACTGGTATTATTAGGCCGCACCACTATTCTTATGAAATACAATTAACAGAGTCTTAAAAATAAGTTGAAGATCATACCAATGACTCCAATTTTTTTGATATCTTAAATCCAGTTCAATCACCTGTTCAAAGTTAGTGATTCGCGATCGCCCGTACACTTGCCATTCTCCTGTCATCCCTGGTTTAACGTTGAGACGTTGCCATTGAGGAACTTCGTAGCGTTCGACTTCATCGGGGGTTGGGGGACGAGTTCCCACTAAACTCATCTCGCCTTTTAACACATTCCAAAATTGGGGTAATTCGTCTAAACTGGTACGACGTAAAAAACGCCCCACTTTTGTGATACGAGGATCATGGGCATTTTTAAAGATAGCCCCTTTTGCTTGATTAGGAACTTTTTCTTTTAGGGCTTCTGCATTGACGCACATGGAACGAAATTTAATGATTTTAAAGCGTTTTCCCATCCAACCACAACGGGTTTGATGGAAAAAAATCGGACCAGGGCTGTCTAATACGATGGTGATGGCAATAGGAACGTATAAGATAGCGGTAATACTCAACCCAACCAAACTGCCTATAATATCTATGGTTCGTTTTATCCAGGAACGGACAGAGGGATGAGTTTCAGGAGGCTGTGTAGCAACACTTAGGGGTTGATGGGTTTCGAGGGTAGTGGTGATGGGGATAATTTCATCTAATCCTGTCATGGATAACACTGCCATCACGGGAGGAGGGGTATGGTAAAGAATGAGAGAAACATTTTTGCTTTGAGCAGCCTTAAAATTATGAACTAAGGCACCTACGCCACTACTGTCCATGAATTCAGTTTCCCCAAAGTCTAGAACTAACTGCTTTGCAAGGGAACCAGAGGCTAAATATTGATGACACACCTGCTTAAAACGCACCGCTTCTAGTACGGTGAGACGTTTAGGCATTTTCATCACAGGGTAGTCGTCAATGATAAGAATGGGGAAGGGGGTTTCTGGTGTTTGGATAGTCATCACCTGTTATGGATTAGTCCATGAATGTCAGCGCAGGGGACGTTTTCCTTTGTCCTGCTGCATTTTTTCTTTTGCCTTACTTGCACTGCGTCTGAGGGCTTGTAGACGAGATTCATATTGTTTTCGTTGCCGGCGGTTAGGGGTTTGTTCAATGAGTGTTTTAAAAGCACTACCAAGACTTTTGTAAGCGTTGGGCAAAGTATAACCAAAACGGGTGGCTAATGCAATAGCTTTTTCATCAGCTTCGATGGATTCTTTTAATTTACGTTCTCCGTTATTTTTTTGCCAAAGTCGATACCCAGAAATACCGCATAAGCCTAAGGCTAAGAGTAATAGTAAACCATCTTGTACCCAAAGTTCTCCGACAGCACCGCCTAAACCGATAGCAAGGGCGGCCATTTCCCATCCTTCTCTGGGAATGGTATCATTTTGAATACGGGCAACTTCATGCCAAAAGAGCAAATTTCGCTGATCAATGGCTAAATTCTCCCATTTAGCTAAGTCAATTTGAATCTCAACTTCATCCCTTCCCAATTCTTCACAGCGTATGAGAGGGGGGTTAATTTCCGTACTCCCTTCCACCATCACCCAGTTTTGTAGTTCTGGGGGTAGTAATGTTTTTAAGCGCCTTAGCTCACTCATTT
Organism: Crocosphaera sp.; assembly: GCA_030064955.1. Taxonomy (GTDB): domain Bacteria; phylum Cyanobacteriota; class Cyanobacteriia; order Cyanobacteriales; family Microcystaceae; genus Crocosphaera. The sequence goes on along the minus strand of JASJDW010000017.1, from coordinate 10,497 downwards.
CTGCTCTAGCAGAGGAAGTTACGTATGTCATAGTCGTATCATATTTATATTAGTTACCAAGAATTTTATCTTAACAAAAATCTGGGTTTAATCGCTGTTTAAGGTTGCATTTTTGTAAGCATTCAGCTATCAGCCGTCAGCCATCAGTTTAAAACTAATGCAAACAGAGGAGGATTTGATATTGAGAAAAGAGAATTGAAAGTTTGGGAAAAAGCCCATCAGCTTAATTTATGTGTTTATAGAGCAACCTAAATGTTTACCAAAGAAGAATCGAAAGTGACTCTCGTTTAAACAAATGCTTACGGTTTTCATCTCTTAGCTGAACACCGAACGCTGACGGCTGAATGCTTACGCATTTTTTGCTTTCGTCTGCTCAAACAAACCGAACCTGTTAGGACGGGTTTTACGATAACTTCTCATTTTTCCAAGTTTTACATTTCGTTACAATGGGATTAAGAAACAGCGAAAACAGATAAAATCGCTGATCAAATAGGAGGTTATTCAGATGAATAACAATATAAGAGTTGGAAATTTATTCGGTATTCCTTTTTATGTAAACCCGTCATGGTTTTTAGTTTTAGGGTTAGTTACCTTTAGTTATGGGGAACAGTTAGCCTACTTTCCACAATTAACAGGAATTGTGCCTTGGATTTTAGGTTTTGTTGCTGCTATTTTATTATTTGCTTCGGTACTTGCCCACGAATTAGGTCATAGTTTTGTGGCTATTTCTCAAGGGATTGATGTTAAATCTATCACCTTATTTTTATTCGGGGGATTAGCCAGTTTAGAGAAAGAATCTGATACCCCATTACAGGCTTTTTTAGTGGCGATCGCAGGGCCTGGGGTTAGCTTATTATTATCAGGTATCTTCTTCTTAACTGCCTTGAACTTTACCTTTCCGGCACCCATTGAAGCGATTATTGAGTTATTAGCTTTGATCAATTTAGTATTAGGGTTATTTAACTTAATTCCTGGTTTACCTTTAGATGGTGGAAACATCTTAAAATCTCTCGTTTGGAAGATTACAGGAAACCCCAATAAAGGGATTATTTTTGCCAGTCGTGTTGGTCAAGTATTTGGTTGGTTAGCGATCGCAGTTGGTGGTTTATCTATTTTAGGAATTATTCAATTTGGTAATTTCTGGACTTTATTAATTGGTTTCTTCCTGTTACAAAATGCAGGGGTTTCTGCTCAGTCTGCACAAGTTCAAGAAACTTTAAATGGTTATACAGCAGAAGATGCAGTCATTCCCAATAGTCCCATTGTTTCTGGTGACTTAACCATTCGTGAATTTGTTAATGATTATGTCATTGGTAAAAATCAGTGGAGAAAGTTTTTAGTTGTTAATGAAGAAGGAAGGCTTTCAGGGGTTTTAGAAGTAGAAGGATTGAAAAAAATCCCTACATCTGATTGGACGGAAATCAAAGTTTTTGAAGTAATAGAACCAGTGAAAGACTTGATAACGATTAAATCCGATGAAACCCTTTTAGAAGTGGTTAAAATGCTTGAAGATGATCCCCTCAAACAACTGACAGTCGTAGGAGAAAATGGTAAAGTTTTGGGATTACTAGAGAAAAATTCCATTATCAAATTACTAGAAAGAGATAAACAAGCTCAAACTGCATAATCAAAGATAATATTAATAATATAAAGGTGGGTAATACCCACCTTTTTGAATTAAATAGAATTTCTCTGGGTAGAACCAATTTTGTAAACTTACTGACTGTTTAATAATTTATGGTAAGCTTGTACAATTTTTTTGGCTTTATTACTCCATTCAAATTCTTGAACTCTTTCATAAGATCTAGCCGACATTTCCTGTCTTAAGGGTTCATTTTCCACGAGAAGTTCAATTTTTTGAGTTAGCTCTTGAATGACATACTTTCTTGATTTAGGTTTAATTGAAAACCCAGTTTGTTCAGTTACATATTCTCCGATACCACCATTATCAACTACAATACAAGGTAGTCCACAGGCCATAGCTTCTAAAACGACAGCACCGCCAAATTCCCGAATCGAAGGAAAACAGAAAACATCTGCCTGTTTATAATACTCAAGGGTTTCATGCTGTTTAACCCAACCAGTAAATGTGATAATATTGTCTAACTTCAAAGTTTTAGTTTTATTTTCCAATTGTTTTTTTTCTGAACCATCTCCAACAATTGCTAATTTAATTTTACTCTTAACGGTATCCGATACATTAGCAATAGCCTCAATTAGCATGTCAGCACCTTTATAGGGAACTAAACGACCGACAAAAAGAAGATTAACGTATTGATTATTTTTAGTGCTTGTTTTAGGATTCAGAAAATCTTTTGAAATTCCATTTTCATAAAAGAGAACAATTGAGTTATCGGGTTTTTTAAAGGTTCTTTTCAACCAGTTTAAAGTGTAGGTTGAGCCAGCTAAAATTTTATTGGCTTTCATATAAGTTTCTAGATAACCTGGTATTAAATATCGTCCAATTGTTCTGAGAAAATTCAAGTAAGAGAATTCCTGAATTGCCACCTTTTGAAAACCAGGAGGAAACGGTACACCCCCATTAACCGGTCCCAAGAGAAAAGGCGTATGTTGACAAGCCTTAACAATTTTAACTGGATATCTAGGCATCATGGGTGTAATGACATGAACCAGATCGTACTCATTTTCTAAAACTCGATTTTTAAATTTTTTATAAACCTGCGTATTAAATTCCTCATATATCGGATATGTCAATGTAAGATATAGTGGCCAATTTCTTTTGCCAATAGAGGTAATTGTATCTGCTATTCTATAATAGATTTTAGTTAATTGACTTTCCCCAATATAAATAACATTTTTAGCCTCTGGATCTTTGTCTAATGCTGCTTTATTTCTCAGGTGTGTCACCAGAGTCACATCACAAAGTTGATTAATACCATTATAATAATTATATCCCTCTAAAGGAACTGATGCCCAGTCAGGATTACATTGTTCAATAATGAGTAAAACTTTTAATGGTTTTTCGTCGGTGTTTAAGTTCATCATCTCACCTCTTTTTCATTTTTATTTAACCAGTTTTGCACCTTAACATATAACACTATATCTCGAATAAATTCAACCATAAACCAAAGAATTTTTTCAGGAATTAATAGAATATAACTGACAAAGTAATATTTGAGTTTCCATTCCAAGCGACCATTCTTCATGATTTGCTCTAATTCCTTTACCCAAGTATCAACTGACCCTCCAACCAAATTATTCAACTCAATTAGATCAGAAAAGGTTTGTTTGGCTATTGCCCATTTTATCAATTCCGATGGTTCAGGAATTTTTTGAGTTATTTTAAGTTTATTTGTTGTTGTATTAATGCGTCTTGATATAAGGTCTTCTGTTGGTATATGGTTAGCCAATGCTCCAATGTGAGATAAAATTCGTTTGATATTACTTTGAGGATCGACTTCGATCTCTTCTTGAAAACAAACTAATATAGCTTCTTTACCAAAAACAGCTTGCCAATTTTTAATTGTTCTATAATAAGAATTATAATATTTCGTACGAGGTCTGCATAAATATAATAAATATTCTATTTCGGAAATTTGACTCAGTTCTTTTTTATCTTTATATAATATCCCTCCCATTTCGTAGCAGATACCCGACCAAGCACGTTTTAGAGGATTGCGAATAAGTAATATTATTTTCAAATCAGGAATTAGTTTCGCAATAGACTTGATTCGATTAATACTTAATCGAGCATAATGGGGTGAGATTTCACCTCTAATTTTTTTAGGATTTTGAGCTTCTGGTTGCTCAAAATTACTAAAATAGTCTTCAATACTTTGACTTAATATGGTTCGGGAAAAAAAATTTAGCTCTTTAGGCTCAGATAAATAAATTTCGGGATGGGTTTTTAATATATTAAATAGCCATGTTGAGGCACATCTTTGAGAACCGATTCCTAGAAAAGTTGGTTTCATTTTAAGCTTTTAATGATATTAATTATGGATGATTAAGATTTTTCCTATAGCCTTAGTATGGGCTAATTAAAATTTGTTATTTATCACAATGTTAGTAACTATTGCCTATCCAATACACGTTAAAAATATCTCAATTGCAACAATAATCGATCTTGTGTTTTTGGAGTGGTTGCCCGATGAAAACAAAACGGATCTTGGAAAAAACCGAAACCTCTTTTTCCCACAATGACAATTTCTGAATCTTTTCCATAATATTGATAAAGGGCTGATGAAGTTTGTTGACAAGGGGATAAAAGCATTGTTAAGGGTTTTCTCTCATGAGAACCCTTGACCATAACATGGGGACCTGCGGTTTCATCAACATCTGTAATATAAAAATAAGCCCTAACAGTGCTATAACCCGCTAAATCATAATGATATACCGTCGGCTGATTCAGTTTAGCCATTTTTTCCTCTGGTAAATCCATTTTCATAGTCCAACTCATATATGGAATAATTCGAGTTGGCCAGTATCCAAAGTATTGATGAACGACTTCAAGAAGTAACGGATCATTAACTAAAGACTGAATAGCCTTGCACTCTAGTAAGTTTTGAACCTCTGCTAAAGCAACAGTATATTGCCCTCGTAGCAGGCCATTATTGAGTTCTGAATAAGTAAATTGTCCTGCTTGACTAGCTCCACCATAAGCGATACAGGGTGCTGAACAAGCAAAATTATAAATTTCCTCAACCATCGAAGGTGATAAGTTAATACCAAAGGCAACACTCTCTTGTTTGATTGTATCCACATAGTTTGGCGCTGAATAAAGATGTTCAATCTTAGAACTCGATTGAGGAGCTAAATGATGCTCAAATTTAGGATTTAATAGTTGCCCAAATCCCTTAAACAATCCATAAACTTTACGACTGATCGGAAAACGACTTAAGTAGCGTTCACTAATGCGAGATAAATTCCCTCTCATTAATCGCCGAAAAGTTGTCATTATTGCTTGATCGTAGCTGGTAGTTTTTATCGCCATCGGTAATGAGTAACATGATATTTATTTTAATAATAGAATCATACACAGAAAAATTCTCATACACAAGAGAATGGGGCTAAGTTATGTAGAAACCCTGATGTTAAGCAGATTCTACGCTTTTTCGAGAAGATTGAGTAAAGTTGGGTGTAGAAGGGGTGTGGCAGCACTCGCTCCGCGAGACCGCTAATCTAAATTGTAACCTATGATGTTACAGTGTTCACAACTTAAATGTAATCGTTATGGTCATTAAACTAGAAAAAGTTGTCCCCGTTGGACGGACATTGGATGAATATATTAAAATGTTTAACCTGACAGAAAATGATGGTCAGAAATCAATTTTAACTGTTGCGGATGGACCAGCTAGTTTCAATGCAGAGGGAACTAAATTAGGTTATAAAATAACCTCGGTTGATCCTCTTTACAGTTTGAATACTGAGCAAATTAAAAAGTGCTTTTATGAAGTGATTGATAATATTATCGAACAAGTAGAAAAAACATCAAATAACTGGGTTTGGAGTTATTATAAATCACCCCACGAATTAAGAAAAAATAGAGAAAGAGCCATTTCTTTATTTTGTGAAGATTATGAAAAAGGGAAAAAAGAAGATCGTTATGAAATAGGAGAATTACCCAAGTTAGAATATAAAGATAGTGAATATGAATTAGGTTTAATTTCTCATTTTCTTTTTCTATATTCTGCTCATTTTGATCAACAGTTTCATTTAGATTCAATTGATGAAATGCTAAGAGTCTGTCGAGAAGTGAGAATATTTCCCTTATTAACCCTAAAACATAAAATCTCACCTTATCTTTATTTTGTTATTGAATCATTACAAAATAAGGGTTACGAATGTAAAATTGAAGAAGTTTCCTATCAATTACAACCTAAAGGAAATCAAATGCTAAAAATTACTCAATCAAAATAATCGTTTTTCTCTATTGAGCCAATGAATAACCTAACAAAAACTTCAAAAAAAAGATTTTTTATTGCCCTAATTCCTCCCAAAACTGTACAAGAAGAAGCAACAAAAATAAAAGAATATTTTAAAGAGATTTATAAGAGTAAAGCAGCGTTAAAATCTCCCCCTCATATTACATTACAGCCTCCTTTTGAATGGAATATAGAAGAATTACCAAAATTAATTCAAGAATTAAATGATTTCTCGGAATCTCAAAAACCTTTTTCTATGACTTTAAATGGTTTTTCTGCTTTTAAACCCCGTGTGATTTATATCAATGTATTGAAGAATCCTGAACTTTTATCCATTCAAAAATCATTAATGTCTCATTTAGAATCTACTCTAGATATTGTTCATCAAGTTTCTAAAAACCGTCCTTTTTCTCCTCATTTAACTGTTGCGTTTAGGGATTTAACGAAAAGGAATTTTTATCAAGCTTGGCTAGAGTTTGAAAATAGAGAAATATATCATAATTTCATTGTTGATAAAATAATTTTATTGATACACAATGGAAAAAAATGGGAGATTTATCAGGAATTTTATCTTAACATTAATCAATTAAATAGGTAAAAACTCAGTGAATTAATGGTACAAATCTTACTGGAAATATTGATTCTATCATCCATTTTGTAGGAGTTTTTCTCAGCTTCAAAAGTTCTTGGGTTCCTATACCAACCGGAATGACCATTCTACCATTAATAGCTAGTTGTTCTTTAAGGTTAGATGGAACCGTTGGAGGTGCAGCCGTTACCAGAATAACATCATAAGGAGCATATTCTAGCCATCCCTGATAACCATTATCAATTTTACTGTGAATGTTGGTGTAACCCAGTTCTTTGAGCAAATTACGCGCTTTTTGAGCAAGGGAAGGTATAATTTCTATGGTGTAGACTTCCTTGGCTAATTCACCTAAAATAGCTGTTTGATAGCCTGAACCGGTGCCAATTTCTAGAACCTTATCTTGAGGGGAAATTTCGGCCGCTTGGGTCATAGCTGCAACGATATAGGGTTGAGAAATGGTCTGATTGTGACCAATCGGTAAAGGTCTATCTTGATAAGCAAGTTCAGCCCATTCTGGTAGAACGAAACGATGACGAGGTATTTTGGCCAGAGCAGCTAACAAAGGGGGATTTTTGATTCCTCGCCTTCTAATGTCCTGTTCTACCATATTTTGACGTTGATTGTACCACAAATTATCCCAAAACCCTTGATCTGATTCGTTTTCTACTGTTGAGTGTTCCTGACTTTTTGCACTGAACATAATTACCTCCCTTGATTCATTAATGGGAGAAAAAAGTTGAATCTCTTACCTGTTCATTTCTAGTGTAACTCCCTTGCTGTTAAGTGTTAGACTTTTGTTATTGATATTATCTAAACTGTCAAGAGTTTTAATAAAAATTAATATTTTAGTCAAATAAGGGTGAGTATTACCCACCCTTAACTGATTATCCTTTGACACATAAAACCTGTTTCAAAGTTGCTACAACCTCTACTAAATCAGATTGTTGATTGATAACTTGTTCAATCGATTTATAAGCTCCAGGAATTTCGTCTAATACTCCTCGATCTTTACGGCATTCTACTCCTTTTGTTTGCTCAATTAAATCATCAAGGGTAAATTCTTTTTTAGCTTTAGTTCGAGACATTAAACGGCCTGCGCCGTGGGAACAAGAGCAATAACTATCATGGTTTCCTTTTCCTTTTACAATGTAAGATTTTGCTCCCATTGAACCAGGAATAATGCCATAATCTTCTTCTCTTGCTCTTACTGCACCTTTACGAGTTACATACACTTCTTTACCGAAATGTAGCTCTTTTTCAGCATAATTATGATGACAGTTTACAGATAATAAGGGTTTCGTTGGTTTCCCTCCTGCTAAGTGTTTATCAATGATTTGTTTAAACCGTTGCATCATTACATCTCGGTTAAAACGGGCATAATTTTGCGCCCATTGTAAGTCACGCCAATAAGCAGCAAATTCATCGGTTCCTGCTACAAAATAAGCAAGATCGGGGTCGGGTAAGGAAAGATTTGCTAATTTTGCTAACTCTTTCGCTGTCCCAATATGACATTGAGCTAACTTATTTCCAATATGACGGGAACCGGAATGTAACATTAACCAAATTTGCTCTTCTGTGTCTAAACAAACCTCAATAAAATGATTACCACCACCTAATGATCCCATTTGTTTTAAGGCTTTGGATTCTAACTTTTGGACTCCTTTATGTAAGTCCTTAAAGTTACGCCAATTTTGCCAATTGGTAACCATTTTATCTGCTTCTTTATTCTGATCAAACCCCACCGGTATAGTGGCTTCAATTTCTGAGCGAATTTGTTTTAGTTTTCCGTCTAATTGATCGGCTTTATAAGGGGTTTTAATTGCAGCCATCCCGCAATTATGCACGAAAACTCCTGCACTGAGCGCAAAATTATTGTATTCTGGTACAGTCAAACAGTAAACATCTTCTGTAACAGATAAACGGATTACTTGAACTACTTTATGATTATAACCATGTTCATATTTTCGATGGTTATGTAGCCCAATAGGGCTTTTTATTTGATTACCACAAACTTCACAAGTATAGAAGCGATTAGCAATTTCTTTGCTTTTTTCTCGTCCTTTTTTACTTGTGTTATATTTAACCAAATATTTGCTTCCTCTTTTGCCATTTTCTGATACAGCTTCTTTGAAATGATCGGGACGCATTTGCATATATTTCAGAATATTTTTTGTCCCTCTTTCTGCAAAATATTCATAGCCTTCTTTAGTTTTAGCTTTATTAGTTAAAGCTTGTTTTCTCGCTTCTTCAAATTCTGGAGATTGCCAATGGCTATTTCTTTCAACTAAAGAACGATGATAAGTAGAGTGATCATTATTGCCCATAAATTCTAAATTTTCTGGTCTGTTATCTTTTGGATCAAAATTTTTATGATGAATAACAGTCCTTTGACCAATAAACTTAGGAACTTTCCCTAGAATACCAGAACGAGCAAGAATCCAATGGGCTTTTTGCCATCTTCCTGAATAATTTTGTTGAATTAAGGTATAGCCATCTTTATCTTGTTTAGAATAAAAAGGCATTAAAGAAGTCCCTGCTTTAAGAGCACAAGCTTCCATATAGCTACCATCTCTCAACATAAATTGATGATCAGGGGTGCATTTAATTTCTTCTCCATTATCAAGAATTACCTTAATTAAAGGAGCATTTTTACGAGTTTTTCTGGCGATCGCTTCACTAGCAACAATACGGCCACTTTCAGTACAAGCATAAATATAAATGGCTTTTTTTTCCTGGGCAAGTTGTTGAATAGGATAAGATTTTCCATCCACTAAAGGAATTAAAGTATTCCCAGTAAAACAACCAATATCCACCCCCACAGCAGCCGGAATCACTGCATCTTCTGTGGCAATAACTGACCCCACTAACGCCCCTTTTCCTAAGTGTACATCCGGCATTAAGGCAACGTGTTTATACACAAAAGGTAGGGAGGCAACATTTTTGGCCATCTGCATTTCAGCGGATGCTAAATCATGATCCGCCCAGGATAATACAGGTTTTTCTGTACTAATTTTTAAAGGTTCGTAAGGCATAGATTTTTACTTTAAGATAACACACTACAATTATACTACATTAAATTTCATAGGGTTGGGTTACAATGAAGTTTTATATCAAAATATAAAGTTCCATTACAAATTATTTTAGGAGTCTTCTTGATGACAACCATTGCCACCCCCACGCAAATGTGGAATTCATCCTTTAACACTCAGTCTTTGAGAATCGTTGCGTTGGGAGATAGTTTAATGTATGGATATGGTGATCCCGTTGGGGGTGGATGGGTTGAAAGGTTGCGCCGTCAGTGTATGGCACAGGAAAATGGTCATGTGTTGTATAATTTGGGGGTGAGAGGCGATCGCACCCATCAAGTGGCCGAACGGTTAGAAGGGGAATATCGTTATCGAGGAGAGTTACGCAACCGTGTCCCTGATGTGATTATGCTTTCTGTTGGGGTGAATGATTCGGCTAGGTTGAGACGACCTAATGGGCGTTTATTTACAGAGTTTGAAACTTATCAACAGCAAATCGAGAATTTATTGGATAAAGCGCAACAATTGTGTCCTGTTTATTTTGTGGGAATGGTTCCTGTCGATGAAGAAAAAATGCCTTTTATCGACTGTTTTTATTTTAATCATTTTGATCAATATCGTTATAAAGAAGTGACGAAAAAAGCTTGTCAGTCTCGTAATATTCCTTATCTAGATATTTTTGATTTATGGTTAGGAAGAGGAGAAAATTATGTTAAATCTCGGTTAATTAATGATGGACTCCATCCCAATGTTAAAGGGTATGAATCTTTGTATGAGGACATTTTAAATTGGCAAGGGTTACAGCAATTAAATTTGAGTAATGTATCAGCTATGGTTTAAAGTAGAGTGGTGGTTTTTTACCCTAACCTTAAAAACAGGTATAAGAGACTGTTCCTAAAGAAATAATAACAACGAATTTTGTAGGGTGGGCAAGGTTTCCAAGGATGAAGTTAGTTTAGATAAGTCTTTAACTTGCCCACCCTACCGTCTTAAGATT
>JASJDW010000138.1 GCA_030064955.1 Crocosphaera sp. | reverse complement strand
GGATCTTGGGTAAAGGTTCCCTCAAAAATGGTCATAATTTTAGTTTTAACTCTTCTACAAAAAAATCCCCACCTTTCAGCATAGCTAAAGATGGGGCATGAGGATGTGGGATAATGATTAAACAACTAAGAAGTTTAAGACCGCAACTAACAAGACTAAAGCGATCCAAATGGCAGATCCAATGTATAACAACGGTTTAGACTGATCCCAGTTTTGGGGGGAAGCATAAGCGACGGGAACCGCAACAACCATCACAAAAGAAAAGAAAACGAGGGCAGCTAAAACAAGTTGGAAGATAATAGACATAGTTGGTTTTTCCTAGAGTTCTCCTAAAAGAAAGATGAATCGATAGTGAACAGTGTGATCAAACTATCAGATTTTTTGCTCAAAATTAGCTTTATTATCTCTCTAGGTTACACTTTAGACAAGAAAAAAACGACATTATTTCCTCCACAACTATACACCTACGGGGTCAGGTACCATAAACGCACTACCCATATCCTGCACCAATCAATTTTAGAGTTGAGACAGGGTGTGGGGTGTGGGGATTATCTAAAGAAGTAGAAACAGCCATTTGTGTTCCAATAAATCAAGATTGCCTTGAGAAGCGTCAAACAATAGGTCAATAGAAAAGTCAAGAAAACGATTGGCTACTTCAATTTATAACTTTCTATTAATAAAATGTAAACCTTATTTGAAACAATTTATTAAATAATTTTTCAGTTCATTACAAATCATTGATTAACCTTGACAAAATGAAAATGATTGAAATAAATGGCTTGAACGTTTAAAATAGCGTTAGAGTTGTTTATTAAAAGAATAATCATGGAAAAGTTTGATTGGAAAAAACTACAAAATGGCTCAGATATACGGGGAGTTGCTTTAGAAGGAATAGTAGATGAAACTGTTAATTTAAACCCTGAAGTCGCTCAAATTTTAGGTCAAGCTTTTGTGAGTTGGTTGGAAAAGAAGTTAGATAAAAATACGTCAGAATTAACTATTGCTTTGGGGCGAGATAGTCGTTTATCGGGTCCTAGTTTATTATCAGCAGTAACAGAAGGAATTAGTATATTAGGAAGTAAGGTTTATGATTTTGGTATTGCCTCGACTCCTGCTATGTTTATGAGTAGCATTAACCCAGAATTAAGCTGTGATGGTGCCATTATGTTAACCGCTAGTCATCTTCCTTTTAATCGTAATGGTTTAAAATTTTTTACCAAAGAGGGCGGATTAAATAAGGGAGATATTACTGAAATTTTAAGTTTAGCTGAAAAGAATGATTTTAAAATCTCCCAAGAAAAAGGAAACATTCAAAACTATAATTTTATCGGCGTTTATGCTGAAGATTTAGTTAAGAAAGTTAGAGAAGAAGTAAACCATCCAGATAATTTTGAGCAACCTTTACAGGGTTTGAAAATTATTGTTGATGCGGGTAATGGTGCAGGAGGATTTTATGCAGAGAAAGTCCTTAACCCTTTGGGTGCAGATACAGAAGGTAGTCAATTTTTAGACCCTGATGGTACTTTTCCTAATCATATTCCCAACCCTGAAAATGAAGAGGCAATGCAGTCTATTTCTCAAGCTGTTATTGATAATAATGCAGACTTTGGTATTATTTTTGATACAGATGTAGATCGGGGGGCTGCGGTTGATAGTTTAGGTAAGGAATTGAATCGAAATCGTTTAATTGCATTAATTTCTGCTATTGTTTTAAAAGAACATCCAGGGTCAACCATTGTTACTGATTCTATTACCTCTGATGGTTTAACTACCTTTATTGAAAAAGAATTAAATGGGGTTCATCATCGCTTTAAAAGAGGCTATAAAAATGTTATTAATGAGTCCATTCGATTGAATAATGAGGGACAAGAATCATGGTTAGCCATTGAAACCTCTGGTCATGGGGCAATGAAAGAAAACTATTTCCTTGATGATGGTGCATATTTAGTCACAAAACTATTAATTGAATTAGCAAAGTGTAAACAACAAGGAAAAAATTTAACTGATTTAATTGCTAATTTACAAGAACCCAAAGAAAGTCAAGAGTTTCGATTAAAAATTAATACAGAAACTTTCAAAGATTATGGAAACCAGATTATAGAAAAATTGAAAGAATTTGCAACAACTCAAGAGAATTGGCAAATTGTTCCTAAAAATTATGAAGGAGTGAGAATTTCTTGTCAGTCCCCCGAAGAAAATGGCTGGTTATTATTACGTTTATCCCTTCATGATCCCGTTATTCCTATTAACATAGAATCCAACGTTTCAGGAGGAGTCAAAAAGATTGCAACCAAGCTTCTAGAATTTTTGAAACAGTTTAATGCTTTAGATTTAACTGCATTTAATGTATAATGATTCGTAATCTAACATTGCATCGGGTATTATGTTAGTGATCTTTCGTCCGTTTGGTGTGGGAGACTAATAGAATCCCCAGTAAACTCTTAATACAAACTCATAACAATTATGAATTAAGAGTATCAGATGAAGGGTCATCCAGAACAGTACCAAGCTTATCAACTAAAGAATAATAACGTACATTTATACCATCTAGCGTTTCCTGAAGACGATCATTATCAGCTTGTAAACGCTGGATTTCCTGTTGAGATAAAGTAAGCTCGGATTGCTTAGCATTCAACTTTTCCCAATGGGATTCTTTAACCTCATCTAAAACCCTTTGATGGTTCTCAATCAAGGTATTTTGTATCTCAACCTCACGATTAATAACCTCCTTAATCTTAACCTTAAATAGGTGTAGGGTTTATTCTCCCCGTCTCCCAGTCCCTGTCACTAAAAATTATTAAATGGTAAACGGGATAACAAAGAAAACATCCCAAATACAATTAATGAAACCCCACTAACTGGATTAATCCAAGCAGACCAACGACGTAATTCTAACAACTTTTTCAAAGTAGCAGTAAAAGTTCCCGCTAAAATTAAAGGAAGAACATAACCCACCGTATAAGCTAATAATAATACACCGCCTAAAATTAAGTCTTGTTTTGTCGCAACCCAAGCTAATAATGTCGCTAAAACAGGTGTGCTGCAAGGGGAAGCAACTAAACCAAAGGTTAACCCCAAAGAATAGGAACGAATACCTGGGGGAAGATCATCGGTGATCCAGTTTGTTTCTCCTAAAGAGGGAAACTGAAAGGAAATTACTTCTAATAGATTTAACCCCATTAAAATAGCAATAACACTAACAATAATCGGTAATCCTACACCAATTTGTCCATAAACTTTTCCTAATGATGCTGCTAGAATACCTAACCCTGCTAATGTTGTTGCTAAACCAAAAGAAAACCAGGTAGATTGACGTATTCCTTGTAATTTTCCTTGAGATTCATAACCCCCAATATAAGCAATAGTAATGGGTAACATGGACAGCATACAAGGGGTTAAACTGGTTAATAATCCTGCTAAAAAAATAATAGCAATACTAATAAAACTGAGATGATCAAGTTCAATAGAAACCAATTGATTAGCGAATTGTTGAAGATGATAAATTTGGGTTTGTAAAGAATCAACCATAATAAGACGGTATAAAGGTAGAGTGACTAATAATTTATTATAACTTAATCATTTTAACCTTTGCTTGTATCTGATGGAAGATTACCTAAAAAATGACCAATCAAATATAAAGAACCTGCTATAACAATTATTTGGTCGGAATTTTTGCTATTTATCGCTTCTTCTAGGGCAGAAAAAACGGTTTTTTGTGTTTTAATTTGTGTTAATTTAGGGCATATTGTAGCTGCTAATATTGCTAACTCACTAGGGTTAGCGGTGCTATGAGCAGGAACAGGAACTAAATATAAACTATCATTTTCTCTTAGTAATTCTTGGAAAACTTTATCATGCTCTTTTGTAGATAATATACCAATAATCCAAATAATAGATTTACCTAAACTATCAATATAATGACGTAACGCTTTAGCAGCAGCAGGATTATGCGCTCCATCAAGAAGAATGAAATGATCTCGCCATTTGAACCATTGTACTCTTCCTAACCATTGAGTATTTTTAATCCCTTGTCTAATATGGTGATTGGTAATTTTCCACCCTTTTTTCTGTAAAATTTTTATGGCTTCTATAGCTAAAGCAGAATTGTTTAGCTGCATTTTACCAAATAAAGGTAAGTCATATTTAATATCTTGATAAATTGCCAAATTATTATCAGTATAACTAGCTGAGTTAACCCAGATATTAGGACAATTTAACGCTTTAATACGAGACTCAAAAACAGGTTTAACCTCATCAGGAACGTCTCCCATAATTACAGGACATTTTGACTTAAAAATCCCTGCTTTTTCCCTAGCAATATCCTGAATAGTCGGTCCTAGTTGCTGCCAATGTTCTCGACTCAAAGAAGTAATAATAGTAGCTAAAGGGCGATCGCAAACATTAGTCGCGTCTAAACGACCCCCTAACCCAACTTCGATAATAGCGATATCCACATTTTCTTGAGCAAAATAAACCCAAGCTGCTGCTGTAATAATTTCAAACTGTGTGGGAATATCTTGATTAAAATGGATTGAATGTTTAATTTTAATTAAAATTGTTTCTAATTCAGTTTTTGAAATAGGTTGATTATTAATACAAATTCTTTCTGTCCAATCAATTAAATGGGGAGAGGTATAACGTCCTACTTTATAACCTGCTTCCGTTAAAATTGAAGATAAATAAGCACACACTGATCCCTTGCCATTGGTTCCTCCAACATGAATGATAGGAATATGTTGATGAGGATTATTCAATTGATCTAATAAAATTTTGATCCGTTCTAACCCTAAATGAACACCAAAACGCTGAAAGCTTTGTAAAGTAGAATTAATACTCATTATTTTTCTAATATATTCTTTATCCCGACTCCTAACTCCCTAAAACTACCGTAACCTAGTTTCGTTTAATCTAGGTTAACATAGAGTGGTCAACCCACAACAATAAACGCTACACTGTACCAAGTCAGACTTATATACACAAGGCTAAAGGACAAAAGCATAGATAATTACATTTGCATCCTGATATCAGAGCAAATCCTTAGAAAAACTAATAACAAACCTTTCTAAAGAAAAGTTAAATTTATCTATACACCAATCCAAAAAAGCTGTGTATAATGGGATGATGAGTGAGGCTATAAACTCTGTAGTCAATCTAATGGTGTGAGGAAAGCTGAAAATGCTGAAATTATTATGGAAAACCCTGCTGGTTAGTCCAGCTTTCATGGGAATGGTACTAGCATCCAATTCTGCTGCTGCTGAAAGTGCTTCCCAATTTGAATTTAATCAAAGTGCGACTGAAGGGATAGAAATTGCCCAAGCACAAGACGAACTGTTAGAAAAGCTTGAAAATTACAGCCAAGAAGGTAACTTAAACAGTAACGATCAAGTTACCAGCGTCAGTGAATTGCGGGATGTTTCCCCCACTGACTGGGCCTACGAAGCTCTACGAAGCCTAGTAGAACGCTACGGTTGTATTGTTGGTTATCCTGACCGTACCTTCCGAGGCAACCGCGCTACCTCCCGTTGGGAATTCGCGGCAGGTTTAAACGCTTGTTTAAACACCATGGAACGTTTAATCCAAGAAAACGTTGCGGTACTTCGGGAAGATATCGAAAAGCTTAAGCGTTTAATGCAGGAATTTGAAGCAGAATTAGCTGCTTTAGGCGCACGGGTAGATAATTTAGAAGGTCGAGTAGCTTTCTTAGAAGATCATCAATTCTCCACCACTACCAAATTAGTTGGGGAAGTTATCATGGCTGCAACCGCTGCTGGTGGTAGTCGTTCTTCTGAAGATAACCAAGCGGTTCTTCAAGATCGGATTCGTTTAAGCTTCAACACCAGCTTCAGTGGAGAAGACCTCTTAGTTACCCGTTTATCTGCCAGTACTGGTACAGGAAACGATCGCTTTACCTTAAACGAACCTAACCTACGGGTTCTCAACCCCAATACAGGTCAACCTATTGGTATTGCTTTCGCTGAAAATACCTTAATCAACCCTACCGCTACCCAAACCTTTAACATTGGGCCTCGTCGTAACGAAGAAGACAACGACGTAACCATTGACTGGGTAGGTTACTATGCGCCTATTGAGCCATTAAACGACTTCAGAATTGATACCTATATCACTGCTTGGGGTGGACGTTGGCACCACTTTGTTCCTACCTTAAACCCCTTCTTCGAGGATTTTGACGGTGGTAAAGGATCTTTAAGTACCTTTGCACAGCGTAACCCCATCTACCGTATTGGTGGTGGTGCTGGTGCTGGTATGAGTTTCCAAGTTGGCTTCCTCGAAAGTTTACTCGGACCTACTTCTGTTAGCTTTGGTTACTTAGCAGGGACCGCTAACGATCCTTGTCTCAACGGTGGTGGACAAAACCCTGATGGTAGTATTCGTGGTTGTCAGACCGGCAATGCTATCAACCCTGTTACTGGTCAAGAGTATGCTGAAAGTGATGGTGGTAACGGTTTATTCAACGGTAACTACGGTGCTTTGGCTCAAATCAATACCAACCTCTTTGACGTGGTTAATATTGCTTTCACCTACGTTCACGCTTATCACAAACCTGACTCACCAATCTTCGGTTCTGGTATTCCTACCGGTCCTGGGGAAGTGGGAACCTCTTTTGCTAACTTCTCTCGTTCTGAGTTGAATAACGCTTTTGCAGGTGGTTCAATTGGCTCTAACCGTGATGACGATCCCTTAACCTACAACACTAACGGCACCAACTCCAACGATCCTTTACAGGTTAACCCCTTCGACATCGGTGGTAAAGTCACCAACAGTTATGGTGGTGAATTCACCTGGCGTGTTGCTGAATGGCTGAACTTCAGTGCCTTTGGTTCTTATACTAACGTTCGTTTCATCGGTCGTGGTAAGAGTGCTGAGGTTTGGACTGGTGGTGGCGGTTTTGCCTTCCCCGATCTCTTCAAAGAAGGGAACCTCTTAGGTATCTTTGCTGGGGTTCAACCTTATCATGGTGGTCGTCAACGTCCTTTCCTTGGTGAAAGACAAGGTTTCTTTAACCTTCCCAGTCGTAATCCTATCACCGCTGAAGTATTCTACCGTTATCAAGTTACCGACAACATTTCTATCACCCCTGGTGTCATTTGGATCGCTAACCCGGATCAATTTGTTAACATTCAGGGTGCTGACGATGAAGTGATTGGAACCCTCCGTGGAACCTTCTCCTTCTAAACTTTGATAATCCTAATTTGATCTAAGCTCAAGTATTACGTAACCCTGCTTTGTGCAGGGTTTTTTTTTATCCTAATGTCGCCAGAATACCCTAATCTTCCACGAGTCAAACTGACGTTAAAGAGTTAGAAAAACGTTGGTTACAAGATTCACAAATTATTAGAAATCATCAGAAAAAGTTACAAAGTAAACTTAATGCCATTGAATTCTTTTTGGGCAAGAAGTTTGAAGACTTTAATCATAAAGACACTTATCACTGATTAAGCGATCGCAACCTTTACCCCTAGCACAATTACCCCTAGCACAATGAAATCATCAAAATCTTTTCTCTTCTTTATGGATCTAGCCCGTCAAGGTGCGTTGGTTGAAGGACGGTTAATTGCCTACGACAATGTTAAATCAAAAGTTGATCAGCAGTACATTGCTACGTCTGGCTGTCAAAATAACCAGCGTTGGGATTCACAAGACGATCGCGGCCGTGGGCCAATTCCTAGATGTGATCAGGTTAACTTAGATCATTACACGGTTCAAACTACCCCCATTTATTTACCACAGCGAGGCATTGAAGGAAACTTTTTTAAGATCGATCCACACCTGGTTAATATTTGGGGCAAAACTCGTGGGGATTTCGGCATTCACTTTGATGCCAATGCCCCTGGCAGTGCTGGCTGTGTGGTGATCAGAAACAAGTCAGCCTGGGATGCTTTTCAGGAAATGATGGGGCATTACAGAAATGCTGGTTTGAAATCGGTTCCCTTGATTGTTGAATATCAACGCTAACAAGTTTGTTCGAGGGGTATCTATGCAGCCTAAACACAATTTTTAGCTTTCCTCTACATCCAAACTTTTAACTTCAAACTTCTGACTTCAAAAACGGAGAGGGAGGGATTCGAACCCTCGATGGGTGTTACCCCATAACTCCTTAGCAGGGAGCCGCTTTCAACCACTCAGCCACCTCTCCAAGGCACAGTATATTATCATAGCAGATAAATAGGATGTTAAGCAAAATTTTCCCATTTCATTAAGTATTGCAACATGAGCATTGACAGAAACCGCGTAATTCTTAACATTAAAGACTTATAGATCTGTTTTTTCTAGGAGAACTCACTGTTATGTACTCTACCCTACTTTTAGCGGCTTCTTCCGTTCCCACCACCATCGAATGGAATCCCAAAATTGCCATGATCATGATTGTTTGCAATATCTTTGCGATCGCTGTAGGAAAATTCACCATCGCTAAACCCAGTGAAGGACCCGGTTTACCCTCTCCTCAAATGTTTGGGGGTATGGGTTTAGGTGCTTTACTAGGAACCACTAGCTTTGGCCACATTTTAGGGGCTGGCGTTATCTTAGGATTATCTAGTACCGGCGCACTGTAAATTTCCTTTCTTTTTTCTGAGGGGGTGACGGGGTGATGGGGTGATGGGGTGACGGGGGGAATATATTATGAATGATTTCTCCTTTGTCTCCAAAGTCTCCTCGTCTCCCTTGTCTTGAAAGTCTCCCAGTCCCCCAATCTCCCCTTCCTCCTAGTCCCTATCGACTAGAAAAAATCTTGTTAAAAATTGTTTTCTTTCCTTGTGAAGTGTATCTTCCATAACGGATAATGGGAAGTGGGTCATTATGTATGTCATGTCTACCAAACTCCGCGAGGAAGTGCGTTATGCTTAAAGTCATTCAGTCTCCCACCAAATACACCATTGATGTTATCAAAGGGGAGGCCGCTAGGTTGGTTCGAGAAAGAAGACTTCATCGACGACAACCAATTTATACTCTGTGTAAATATATTCCAGCCCGTGAATGGCCTAATGTAGAATGTGAACTAGAAAGACATGATTTCCTTCTAAGAGATTCCATTATTGACTTATTGAGTAAAGAAGAATGGCGTGATTAAGGAACATCTAGTAGTTCAATAAACCAATTTTCTTTTTTTTCGGTGTTTTCATTTCTTTCTTGATAGCCGTAAATTCATTTTGGTGGGCGTTCCGTATATAAATACAGCCCACCGATAAATTTCTATAAAATACAATCATTTACTTTAATATTGAATATTCAGAGTCGGAGACTCGGAGACTTCTGAACTCCTCCACTCCTAAACTTCACCATAGCCTACTTTCGTTAAACTGAGGTACTGTAGTTGCAGTTTTCTGTAAATTGCTTAAGATCAAGGAATAAACTTATACTGGTTCTTGAACTCCAACTCCATGCTTTCCTTATTGCAGATTAAAAATTTTGCGTTGGTCGATCGCTTAACCCTCCAGTTTGGTCAAGGGTTGAATGTGTTGACAGGGGAAACAGGGGCGGGAAAATCCATTATCTTAGACGCGATCGACGTTGTATTGGGAGGAAAGGTTAATAACCGTCTCATTCGTCAAGGAACCCAACAAGCATCCTTAGAAGCTACATTTGAAGGAAATGAGAGGGTGTTAGATTGGTTAAAACAACAAGAAATTGATCCGTTGGATGATGCAACTGTGGTATGTTTGCGAGAGTTGTCCTTAACAGGGGAAACCGTGCGATCGCGCTCCCGAATCAATGGGGTTCTGGTAAACTTGCAATTAATGGGACAATTCCGTAATCTTTTGGTGGAAATCACTGCACAAGGTCAAACGGTGCAATTAATGGATGCAATCCGACAACGGGAATTATTGGATCTCTATGGGGGAAATGCTATTCTCAAACAACGAACGTTAGTAGAGTCTGCTTACGAAAATTGGAAAAAAACAGAGAAAATTTTAGAAAAGCGCAAAAAATCAGAACAAGAACGATTACAAAGACTCGATTTACTAGAATATCAAATAAAAGAACTGGATGAAGCCCAATTAAGCGATCCTGATGAACTTGAACAACTGGAACAAGAACGCGATCGCCTTTCCCATGTGGTAGAGTTACAGAAACTCACCTACCAAACCTATCAGCTTCTCTATCAAAATGATAGCGGGGAACCAGCGATCGCCGATCGCTTGGGAGAAGCAGAAATGCTCTTGACAAACATGGCAGAATATGATAAAGAAATTGAGCCATTATTAGAAATGGTACAATCGGCCTTAACCCAAGTCGTAGAAGCAGGAAAAGAGATAAATGGTTATGGAGACAGTTTAGAAGCTGATCCGCAGCGATTGGGGGAGGTAGAAGAGAGAATTAACCTAATTAAGCGTATATGTCGTAAATACGGACCAGATTTAGCAGATGCTATTAGTTACTATCAGAAATTAAGCGCAGAATTAGAGGAATTAAACGATAGTGAACAGTCCATTGAAAAGTTAGAAAAAGAGTATAATCTTGCTTACGAAAAATTAGTAAAAATCTGCCAAGAATTAACGGTATTAAGACAGAAAGCAGCCACAAAATTGGAGAAACAATTAGTCAAAGAATTAAAACCTTTAGCGATGGATAAAGTCGTTTTTGTTTGTCAAATTACTCCTTGTAATCCGAGTATTAATGGAAGCGATCAAGTGATGTTTTATTTTAGTCCCAACCCAGGCGAAAAAATACAACCTTTATCCCGTACTGCTTCAGGGGGAGAAATGAGTCGTTTTCTTTTAGCATTAAAAGCGTGTTTTGCTAAGTCGGAAAACTGTTCAGGGACCTTGATTTTTGATGAAATCGATGCCGGTGTTTCTGGAAAAGTTGCCCAAGCGATCGCCGAAAAACTACACAATTTAAGTGAAACTTATCAAGTTTTATGTGTCACTCATCAACCTCTAGTGGCAGCAATGGCCGAAAATCATTTCCGAGTTGAAAAGCAAATTATTGAAGAATTATCTAAACTAGAAAATGAAGAAAATGGACAATTAAGCTTACCTGAACTACGAACTGTCGTCAGGGTAAAAGCATTAGAAAATATCCAAACGAGAAGAGAAGAATTAGCACAATTAACAGGGGGACATTCTTCAGAAGATGCAATGGAATTTGCTAAATCGTTATTAGTTAAAGCAGAATCTTATCGCTTGGGAAAGCAATA
>JASJDW010000137.1 GCA_030064955.1 Crocosphaera sp. | reverse complement strand
TCTCGTATGCCCTACGATACAGTTCAAAACCAAAAAACTTGGTTGGTCTGGTACAGAAAAGCTTAAAGCTTTTACCTGTACAAGCTTTTCTGTACAGAACCCAGAGCCTGAGTTTTCAAGGTGCGTTGCTATTAGGCGACTGGGTTTTTAGAGCGGTTGATTACCCTATCCGCTATAGTTCTAATTATACATGACATTAAAAACCTGGAAAAGCGAGGCCAGAACTCCGAGGAAACCTCGAAGATTATCTGACCTCAAGAAGCCGTCCTAAAAGGGACGGGGCTTTAAACCCAAATTTTCGGTAAACTTATCAGTCGAGGGAAAGGAAAACGGGCCGACTATATTCTCTATTATCGACCTAATTTACCCATTGCAGTCATTGAAGCGAAGGATAATAACCACAGTATGGGTGCAGGAATGCAGCAAGCGATGGATTATGCTGAGATTTTGGATATTCCCTTTGCCTATAGTTCTAATGGGGATGGGTTTATTGAGCATGATTTTACCCGTAATGACTCTTTAATCGAACGGGAGATAGGTTTAGATGAATTTCCTTCTCCTGAACAATTATGGCAGCGTTACCGTCAATGGAAGGGAATCAAGGACAAAGACAACGAGATTATTACTCATCCTTACTATAGTGACGGTGGGGGAAAACGTCCCCGTTATTATCAACTAAATGCCATTAACCGCACCGTTGAAGCCATTGCTAAGGCAAATCAGCGCATTTTACTGGTAATGGCCACAGGAACAGGAAAAACCTTTACAGCATTTCAAATTATTTGGCGGTTATGGAAATCTCGCACCAAGAAACGCATTTTATTTTTAGCTGATCGCAATATTTTAGTCGATCAGACAAAAACCAATGATTTTAAGCCCTTTGGTCAGGCCATGACAAAAATTAAGAAGCGTCAGGTAGATAAGTCCTATGAGATTTATTTAGCCTTGTATCAAGCAGTGACAGGAAATGAGCAAGAAAAAAACATTTATAAGCAATTTTCCCCTGATTTCTTTGATTTAGTGGTGGTGGATGAATGTCACAGAGGAAGTGCAGCCGAAGATTCGGCCTGGCGAGACATTCTTGATTATTTTAGCAGTGCAACACAAATTGGTTTAACCGCTACCCCCAAGGAAACGAAAGATATCTCTAACATCGACTATTTTGGGGAACCCATTTACACTTATTCCCTCAAACAAGGGATTGAAGATGGCTTTTTAGCCCCTTATAAAGTGATAAGGATCGATATTGATAAAGATTTAATAGGATGGCGACCGAAAGCCGGGCAATTGGATAAATATAACCAATTCATCGAAGATAGAATCTATAATCAGACAGATATGAATCGATCGCTGGTACTCGAAGATCGCGATATTTTGGTAGCCGAGAAAATCGCGGAATTTCTCAAAGGGACAAACCGTTTTAGTAAAACCATTATTTTTTGTGAAGATATTGACCATGCAGAACGAATGCGTCGGGCGTTAGTGGTAGCTAATAGCGATTTAGTGGCGCAAAATTCCCGTTATGTGGTGAAAATCACAGGAGACGACAAAATTGGTAAAGAAGAGTTAGATAATTTTATTTTGCCCGATAGTCCTTATCCGGTGTTAGTCACCACTTCTAAGTTAATGACGACGGGGGTAGATGGAGATGCCCAACGCATTAGTCAATTAACTTGGATGCTGTTTCTGAAGATTTTTGATGACAGAGAAATGGAAGCAGAATTGTTTGAAGATGATTATATTTCTGCAATGCCAGAGGGTTTAAGGTGGCGTGATTGGGCAGCAGATAACGAAGGAATAACGGGGGATGAATTATTAGAATTTGTGAATAGTAAACTATTTAGAACTTTAAAGAATCTTGACTTAGCAAATGTCTGTCATCCCAAAGCTAAAATTTTAAAAGAAGCGTTTGAAGACGGATTTAATTTCATGAAAAGTGGCACATTAATTCGTCAAGTAATCAATAAAATTAATGAAATTGACTTTAATAATTCTCAAGATAAACATCTATTTGGGGAAATTTATGAACAGATATTGAAGGACTTACAAAATGCAGGAAATGCAGGAGAATATTATACTCCCCGTGCAGTTACTCAATTCATGGTAGATATGATTAACCCAAAGTTAGGAGAAAGAATTCTTGACCCTGCTTGTGGAACCGGTGGCTTTTTAACTTGTGCTTTAAACCATCTCAGAAAACAAGTTAAAACCGTTGAAGATAAAGAGAAATTAAGCCATTTAATTATGGGGGTAGAAAAGAAACCATTACCCCATTTACTCTGTATTACCAATCTTTTATTACATGAAATTGATGTACCAAAAATACGCCGTGATAATACCTTAGCCCGTCCTTTAAGGGATTATAAACCTTTAGATAAAGTTGAGGTTATTTTAACTAATCCACCCTTTGGAGGCAAGGAAGAAGATGGCATTGAAACAGGGTTTCCCAAAGCTTATCAAACCAAGGAAACGGCCGATTTATTCTTGGTTTTAATTATGCAGCTATTAAAAGTAGGAGGACGAGGAGCGATTGTATTACCCGATGGGACATTATTTGGGGAAGGAGTGAAGACAAGAATCAAAGAAAAATTATTATCCGAATGTAATTTACATACCATTGTTAGGCTACCTAATGGGGTGTTTAATCCTTATACCAGTATTAAAACTAACTTACTCTTTTTTACCAAAGGAGAACCAACCGAAACCATCTGGTTTTATGAACATCCTTATCCCCCTGGTTATAAGTCTTATTCTAAGACTAAACCGATAAAAATAGAGAAGTTTGCAGCAGAAAAAGCTTGGTGGAATAATAGAGAAGAAAATGAATTTGCTTGGTGTGTTTCTCTCGAAGAAATCAAAGCCAATGGTTACAACTTAGATATTAAGAATCCTTACCAAGAACGGGAAAAACATCGAGATTTAGGTACAATCTTAGAAGACTATCAAAGATTAATTGGGGAAATATCAAACACACAAAAATTGTTAAAAAATGAGTAAAAATCAGCTTTAGAAAGAACCAATTAAAAATGGTAGGGTGGGCAAATCAGAAATTTATTTCAGCTACTCATAATGTAAAAAATATTGCCCACCTTACAAAACTATCCAATACACAAAAATTGTTAAAAAATGAGTTAAAATCAGCTTTAGAAAAACCCAATTAAAAATGGTAGGGTGGGCAAATCAGAAATTTATCTCAGCTACTCATAATGTAAAAAACATTGCCCACCTTACAAAACTATTGAATACTTAAGGAGTTATTTTTAATAATCATGATTCAAACATCAGAAAAAATTTACAGTTTTGAAGATTATTGTCAATATAATGATGAATCAAATAATCGTTATGAATTAGTTGATGGGAAATTACTATTAATGAATCCGCCTAGTTTTCAACATTTATTAATTGCTAAGTTTTTAGAGTCATATTTTGATAATTTAATTAGAAAAAAATCCTTACCTTTACTCTGTTTTAAAGAAGCAGGAGTTAGAACAGGATGGCGAAAATCTAGGATTAGTGATCTTTATATTATTGAAGCAAATACCATTCAAGAATTGTTAAATCAGTCAGCTATTATCGAAAGTCCACCCTTATTAATTGTAGAAATTGTCAGTCCCGAATCTGTTACTAGAGATTATCGTTATAAACGTTCAGAATATGCAGCGTTAGGAGTTGATGAATATTGGATTGTTGATCCGAAAAATGAGAAGATTACGATTCTTTTATTAGAGGAAGGTTTATATGAAGAAACAGTTTATAATTTATCAGATCAATTAGTATCTCGTTTATTTTCTAAGTTAGATTTGACTGTCAATCAAGTTTTAGTTTCTGGTAATATGTAGGTTACAACAAAGTAGGGTGGGCAAATCAGAAATATAGCAGTTTTCATACTTGTGAGGTACAAACTCTTCTAGTTTTAGGAGTTAGGAGTTCGGGAGTTCAGGAGTTCGGAAGTTCAGGAGTTCGGGAGTTCGGGAGTTCGGGAGTTCGGGAGTTCAGAAGTTGAATATTATGTGTACCTCATGAGTCTAGGAAATGCTATATATATTTTAATCATTGATAATCTAGACAATATTGCCCACCTTAAAAAATTATTGCATTCAAAGTTATTAGGAGAATTATTATGTCAATGTTAGAATTTACTGCTAAAGTGAATCAAGGGAAAATCGAAATCCCTGATGAGTTAATTGATTTTTTAGTAAAATAATGAATCTAGAAACATTTTTTAATCATTTTGAATTATTAGCTGATGCACCCAATGGAGTGCAGAAATTAAGGGAATTAATTTTACAGTTAGCAGTGATGGGTAAGTTAGTTCCCCAAGATAAAAATGATGAACCTGCTTCTGTTTTATTAGAGAAAATTAAGGTAGAAAAAGCTGAATTGGTCAAGGAAAAGAAGATTAAAAAATATAAACCTTTACCCCCTATTACTGATGATGAAATTCCTTATGATTTACCTATTGTTTGGGAATGGGTGAGGTTAGGAGATATAGTCAACTATAATGGTGTTTCTAAAGTCTCTCCTCAAGAAATAATGGAAGAAGCTTGGGTTTTGGGACTTGAAGATATTGAAAAAGATACATCTAAAATTATTCAAAGATGCACATTAAAAGATAGAAATTCAAAAAGTACAAAAGCTCAATTTAAAAAAGGAGATGTCTTATATGGTAAGCTGCGTCCTTATCTCAATAAAGTTATTATCGCAGATATGGATGGATTTTGTACTACCGAAATAGTTCCTTTACCATTTTATTTAAAACTTTGTTCTAAGTATCTTTTGTATTCTTTAAAAAGACCAGATTTTTTAGAATATGTTAACTCAAAAACATACGGTGTAAAAATGCCAAGACTAGGGACAGATGACGGATGTAATGCTCTTTTTCCCCTACCACCCCTAAATGAACAACACCGAATAGTCAAAAAACTTGATCAATTAATGAACTATTGTGACGAATTAGAAACACAAAGA
This sequence comes from Crocosphaera sp., assembly GCA_030064955.1. Classification (GTDB taxonomy): domain Bacteria; phylum Cyanobacteriota; class Cyanobacteriia; order Cyanobacteriales; family Microcystaceae; genus Crocosphaera. Next base: position 6,247 of record JASJDW010000137.1, on the reverse strand, counting down.
ACAGAACAAAAACGTCAATTAATATTACTCGGAGAAACAGCAACCAATAAATTGATTAATACCAAAGAAGAAGACTTTAAGCATAATTGGCAACAGATTCAAGAAAACTTTGAATTAATTTACAGTACTCCCGAAAATATTAAACAATTACGTCAAACAATTTTACAATTAGCAGTGATGGGTAAGTTGGTTCCTCAAGATGAAAATGATGAAACTGCTTTTGTTTTGTTGGAGAAAATTAAGGCAGAAAAAGCTAAGTTAATCAAGGAAAAGAAGATTAAAAAGTCTAAACCTTTACCTCCTATTACTGATGATGAAATTCCTTATGATTTACCTATTGGTTGGGAGTGGATGAGGTTTTCTGAACTTGGAGAACTGAGAAGAGGAAAGTCTAAACATAGAGCTAGAAATGCTCCTATTTTATATGAAAATGGTAAATATCCAATGATTCAAACTGCTGATGTAGCCCGTGCTAATGGCTTTATTACGACATATACAACCTTATATAATGATGTAGGATTAGCTCAAAGTCGCTTATGGAAAAAAGGAACACTTTGTATTACTATTGCTGCTAATATAGCTGATAGTGGAATACTTAATTTTGATGCTTGTTTTCCTGATAGTGTTGTCGGTTTTGTTCCTTTTCAGGAAATTGGAAATGTCAAATATTTTGAATATTTTATGCGTACGGCCAAACAACATCTTCAAAATTCTGCTCCATCAACAGCACAAAAAAATATTAATGTAAGTATTCTTGAACAAGTTTTAATCCCATTACCTCCACTATCTGAACTTAAACGAATAGTCAAAAAAGTTGACCAATTAATGAAATATTGTGATGATTTAGAAAAGCAACTAACCCAAGGAATAGAATACAAAGAAAAACTAATAGAAACTGCTATTTATCAACTCTTAGCAGCATGAACAATGGGGGATAAATATAGCATTTCTCAACTTCTGAACTCCCGAACTTCTGAACTCCCGAACTCCTAACTCCTAAAACTAGAAGAATTTATACCTCACAAGTACGGAAACTGCTATATAAAAACAATCTAAAACCTTAAACGAATCTTAAAAAAATCCTGGCAAATGTAAGAACATCCCGAAAAAACCGTTAAAATCAGGAATCCGTAGTATCAATTGTCTTAATAAACCCCATAGATCAAATACTCTCAGGTTCGATAGCATAGGGAGTAGAGGCCCGTTGATTCAGCAACAGTTCAATACTTGTCCCCCTATAGACACAGATTAAACAAATACCTTCTGATCGAATCGATACCTTAACCATTCCTTAAGCTATGGTTGAGTTGCACACTCAACCGACTTAAGTAAACCCGTAACCTTAAATTTTTGACTTGTATGGATGAGCGTACCATAATGAATATGACCCAAAATACCCATAACCAACCCAACGCAACCTATATGGGAATACCCTCTCTCGTTGAAGAAAGAGACGCTTGTGGGGTAGGATTTATCGCAGATGTCAAAGGAAAAGGCAGCCATAAACTGATCCAACAAACCCTAACTGCGTTAAGCTGTATGGAACATCGGGGCGGTTGTAGCGCGGATAATGACTCAGGCGATGGATCGGGGATCATGACAGCTATTCCCCGTGAACTATTATCCCCCTGGTTTGCGGAAAAAAGGATCACGATGCCTCCTGTCGAACAGTTAGGGGTAGGTATGGTATTCTTGCCTCAAGATAGCAGTAAAAGAGAAGAAGAGCGATCGCACGTTGAAAGTGTCGTAAAAGGGGCAAACTTAACGGTTTTAGGATGGCGTGAAGTTCCTGTGAAACCTGAAGTTTTGGGGGTTCAAGCAAAAGAAAATCAACCCCATATCGAACAAATAATGGTGACATCGGGTGACGGGTTATCGGGGGATGAGTTAGATCGAGTTTTATATGTTGTGCGATCGCAGATCGGAAAACGGTTAGCGGATGATTTTTATATTTGTTCCTTTAGTTGTCGTACCATTGTTTATAAAGGCATGGTACGCAGTGCCGTATTAGGGGAATTTTATCAAGATTTAAACGATCCTAACTACATTAGCCGTTTTGCGGTGTATCATCGTCGGTTTAGTACCAATACCATGCCAAAATGGCCGTTGGCTCAACCCATGCGTTTATTGGGGCATAATGGAGAAATTAACACCCTGATCGGTAATATTAACTCCATGGCCACTAGGGAAGTTAAGTTAACTGTACCTGGTTGGACAAAAGAGGATCTAGAAGCATTAACCCCCGTTGTTAACACAGCAAACAGTGATTCCTATAACTTAGATAGTGCCTTAGAATTATTAGTGAGAACTGGTCGTAGTCCTTTAGAAGCGGCCATGATCTTAGTACCAGAAGCTTACAATCATCAGCCAGATCTCAAAGAGTATCCTGAAATTACCGATTTCTACAACTATTATAGTGGTTTCCAAGAACCTTGGGATGGTCCAGCGTTACTGGCATTTAGCGATGGTAAGATGGTAGGGGCTTGTTTAGATCGCAACGGGTTACGGCCAGCAAGGTATTGTATTACCAAAGATGATTATGTGGTCGTCGGATCAGAAGCAGGAGTAGTAGATATTCCTGAAACAGATATTGTCGAAAAAGGAAGACTTGGCCCCGGACAAACCATTGCAGTAGACTTAACCAGCCAAGAAGTGTTAAAAAATTGGGACATCAAACAACGTATTGCACAAACCCATCCTTACGGGGAATGGTTGCAAACTCATCGTCAAGAAATTAGTCCCCAACCCTTTTCTGATACCGTCTTATTAGAAGACGCAGGCCAACTGCTACAACAACAAACTGCGTTTGGTTACACCGCAGAAGATGTAGACATGATCGTGGTTCCCATGGCCACTCAAGGGAAAGAACCCACTTTCTGTATGGGGGATGATATTCCTTTAGCTGTCTTATCCGATAAACCTCACCTACTCTACGACTACTTTAAACAACGGTTTGCCCAAGTTACCAACCCTCCCATTGATCCTTTAAGAGAAAGTTTAGTCATGTCCTTGGAGATGTTACTCGGGTCAAAAGGTAACTTACTTGATCCCAAACCAGAAGACGCTAAACTACTTAAAGTAGACAGTCCTGTTCTCAACGAAACAGAACTACAACAGATCAAAAACTCTGATTTTCATGTAACTGAGTTATCTACCCTGTTTGATATTACTACAGGGCCAGACGGGTTAAAAGCAGCGTTAGATAGACTGTGTGATGAAGCAACCCAAGCAGTGCAAAATGGATCAAAAATCCTTATTTTAAGCGATCGCCTTGTAGGAGTCACAAGTATTAATGAGACGATCAGTTATATTCCTCCCTTACTGGCAGTAGGAACTGTCCACCATCATCTTATTAAACAAGGGTTACGTTTAGAAACTTCTTTAGTAGTTGATACGGCCCAATGTTGGAGTACCCATCATTTCGCTTGTTTAGTGGGTTATGGGGCCTCTGCGGTGTGTCCTTACCTTACCCTGGAAACCATCCGTCAATGGTGGAGTGATCCCAAAACCCAGAAATTAATGGCCAATGGGAAACTAGACACCATTACCCTTGAAGAAGCATTAGACAACTATCGTCACGCAGTAGAAGCCGGCTTATTAAAAATTCTCTCTAAAATGGGAATATCCCTGTTAGCTTCCTATCATGGGGCCCAGATATTTGAAGCGATCGGTCTGGGTATGGAGTTGGTTGACATGGCCTTTAAAGGAACAACCAGTCGTGTCAGTGGTTTAAATATAGCAGAACTCGCTCAAGAAATTATTGCAGTTCATAGTCGCGCCTTCCCCAGTTTAACCGATAAGAAACTGAAAAACTTCGGCTTCATTAACTACCGTCCGGGGGGAGAATACCACATGAACTCCCCAGAAATGGCTAAATCACTGCATAAAGCCGTTAAAGCTTATAAAATTGGTGAAAATGGGGCTAATAAAGAGGCTTATGATCACTACGAAATGTATCAAAAATACCTCGAAGAACGACCTATTACTGCGTTGCGAGACTTATTAGAGTTCAAGAGTGATCAACCTTCTATCCCTGTAGACGAAGTTGAACCGGTCGAAGATATCGTTAAACGCTTCTGTACCGGTGGAATGTCTTTGGGCGCATTATCTAGAGAGGCCCACGAAACGTTAGCGATCGCCATGAACCGTTTAGGAGGGAAGTCCAACTCAGGAGAAGGAGGAGAAGATCCTACCCGTTTTATTACTCTCTCAGATGTGGACTTAGAGGGACATTCTCCTACATTCCCTCATCTTAATGGTCTACGGAACGGGGATACTGCAAGTTCTGCCATTAAACAAGTGGCTTCTGGACGGTTTGGGGTGACTCCTGAATACTTGATGAATGGGAAACAAATAGAAATTAAAATGGCCCAAGGGGCAAAACCAGGAGAAGGGGGACAGTTACCTGGGAAGAAAGTGAGTTCCTACATTGCCATGTTACGCCGTTCTAAACCCGGTGTTACCCTCATTTCTCCCCCTCCCCACCACGATATCTATTCTATTGAAGACTTAGCCCAATTAATCTTTGACTTGCACCAAATTAACCCTAGTGCTAAGGTATCGGTTAAATTAGTGGCAGAGATCGGTATCGGAACTATTGCTGCCGGTGTGGCCAAAGCCAATGCAGATGTGATTCAAATATCCGGTCACGACGGTGGTACAGGTGCATCACCTCTCAGTTCCATTAAACACGCTGGTTGTCCGTGGGAACTGGGTGTAACAGAAGTGCATCGGATGTTAATGGAGAATAAACTCCGCGATCGCGTTATTTTACGGGCAGATGGTGGCTTAAAAACCGGTTGGGACGTAATGATGGCTGCTTTAATGGGTGCAGAACAATACGGTTTCGGTTCCATTGCTATGATCGCCGAGGGTTGCATTATGGCGCGTATCTGTCATACGAATAACTGTCCTGTTGGAGTCGCAACGCAACAAGAACGGTTACGTCAGCGGTTCACCGGCGTTCCTGAAAATGTGGTCAACTTCTTCTATTTTATTGCTGAGGAAGTGCGTTCAATTTTAGCAAAATTAGGCTATCGTTCCTTAGATGAGGTGGTAGGACGGTCTGATCTGCTGAAAATGCGGAAAAACGCTAATTTAACCAAAACTCAGTCCCTTAACTTAGACTGTTTGTTGAACCTTCCCGACGTGAAAAGCGATCGCAGTTGGTTAAACCATGAGGATGTTCACAGCAACTGGCTGGTATTGGATGATCAGTTATTGGCTGATGCTGCTGTTAGTTCTGCCATCAACACTCACGGAACAATAGCAAAAAATGTGAAAATTGTCAACACTGATCGCACCGTTGGGGCGCGTATTTCTGGGGTTTTAGCCAAAAAATACGGTAATACAGGCTTTTCTGGGGAGTTAACCTTTAACTTTACCGGTGCTGCTGGTCAAAGCTTTGCTGCGTTTAACCTTCCTGGTATGATCATGCACCTAGAAGGGGAAGCCAATGACTATGTGTGCAAAGGAATGCACGGAGGAGAGGTTGTCATCGTTCCTCCAAAAGATGCCACCTATGAGGCAGCAGACAACGTTATTGTGGGTAATACCTGCCTTTACGGATCAACTGGTGGGGTTTTATACGCCAATGGCCGCGCCGGTGAACGGTTTGGGGTGCGTAACTCCATGGGTAAAGCAGTTATTGAAGGTGCTGGCGATCACTGTTGTGAATACATGACTGGTGGTGTCATTGTTGTCCTCGGTTCCGTTGGCCGTAACGTAGGCGCAGGAATGACCGGTGGTTTGGGTTATTTCTTGGATGAAGATAATAGTTTCCCCGAAAAAGTTAACCCCGAAATTGTGGATATTCAACATATTTGTACCGAAGCAGGGGAAGCACAATTAAAGGGATTAATTGAGGCTCATTTTGAACGCACTGGCAGTAAAAAAGCTGAACATATTCTCAATAACTGGGGTGAATATGTAGGCAAATTCTGGCAAGTGGTTCCCCCATCAGAGGCAAACAGTCCTGAAACGAACCCTAACCCCATTATGGTTGAGGAAAAGACCTTAACTCCTGCTAAATAATTAACTTGTTGGGTGGGCAATGCCCACCTTACATTATATATCCAGTAATATAAGTAAATATAGTAAAGATACAACCGATTTAAGATAAATTGTAATTTTGTTTATGTTCTAACAAAACGAGAAGTAAAATTATGAGAACAATCGAATATAAAAAAAGCTTTTTTAAAGTCGCTGATTTTGTATCTTGGCAAAAAGATAAAGCATTAATTTTATC
>JASJDW010000136.1 GCA_030064955.1 Crocosphaera sp. | reverse complement strand
CGTAATTTTTGATACTTTGACCATTAATATTATAAGAGATAAGATAGGTCTGAGGTGAAGCAGAAACAGTCACTGGTTTTTTCCTTATCCCCTATCTGGTTACCTAACTTCAGAAACTCTATAGCTAATAAAGCAAAAGAAATGCTATAAAGGGCATAATAGAGGATAAAAAGAAATTCACATCATTTGAAAATTGAGTGGAGATAGGTTGTGGACTGTTGTGGGTTGTCGTCGTTAATCAGTGGTGGTTCGGAGTTAGAGACTAATAACTCCCATGATGTTTCTATAACCATCAGAGAAGCTCAATTACATGATATTAAAACCTTAACCGAGGTTCTTACCCTTAGCTTTCATCCCGCTAAAGGGTGGTTCTCTTTCTTACAACCTATTTTGAAATTAGGAGTTTATGAAGATTTGCGATCGCGTCTTCGTCAGACGATTCCTTATTATTGTTGTTTGGTGGCAGTGGAAGTCAAGTCAACTCCTCAGCAAACCCAAGAAAAAGTGATTGGAACCATTGAACTGAGCGTGAAAAGTGGGTTTAATTACCATTATCTTTATATTAGTAACTTAGCGGTTATGGAGAGTCATCGACGACAAGGAATTGCCAAACAGTTACTACAAAAATGTGAAACAATTGCCGTAAAATGGGGATACCGTACCCTCAATCTCCATGTTTTGGATAATAATTATGCTGCTAAGAAATTGTATTTAAGTAACGGTTATCAAATATCTGAAACCGACATCACTTGGCCTAACTTGCTTATTTTTCGTTCTCAAAGATTATCCTTACAAAAACAGATACAAACCGATGTCTAATAATGTTCTCAACCAGGAAGTGAGTGCTAAAAAACCAGACCAAATTGAGGAGATCCTGCGCCATTTGCACCATAAAAAACTATTGGTCATTAACCCTCGTCGTAAAAATGGTTTAATTCTCTATAAACCCTATCATGCTGAGTTTGCAGGTCCTGGGGCTGCGATCGGGGCTGATTTTGATTATGATGTGATTGATGTGCTTCCGGTGGGTAAATTATCCTTAACAGTCCCAAAAACCTCCCAAGAACGAATCAATAGTTATTTAATTCGGCGACAATGGGTTAAATTGGCTAAACAAATTAGTGATAATACTATTGCTCAACAAAGGGCCCAAGTTATTTTAAATCAGTTTGAACATTGGTTTGATCTTGAAACCGCCACCCATTTATCTGATGAAACTTTTGCCTTATTAGTCGGGGTACTGCCTCAAACCATGAAAAAAGTTCGCACCCAAAGCGAATTATTGTCACAGTGACATACTCCCGACAGCAACCGCTTGGGCGGTATGCTGCGGGCTTCTCAGTGACTTCCAGCCAACGCCAGAACATTACCTGAGCTATTAAGAACGGAATGCCCTACCGCCCTATATTTTATATTTATCGCTGCATTCCAATCTCTCGGCAAAGACAACCCACAATGATGACAGCAATGCCAACGATTTTTTAAGGTTTTAGGAACAGCTTGACCGCAATTAGAACAATCAACGGTGGTATTTTTAGGATTAACTTTAATTACCAACAAACCAGCTTTTTCAGCTTTGAATGTTAATATCTTAAGAAAATTTCCCCATGCAGCATCGTTGATACTTTTTGCCAACCGAGTCCTTGCTAACCCTTTGATATTTAAGTCTTCATGAGCAATAACCTCAGCTTTTTCTAGTAAATAGTTAGCGATTTTATGATGAAAGTCTTGGCGTTTATCAACAACTTTTTTGTGTTGTTTTCCGAGTTTAGCTACGGCTTTATTCCACCGCTTACTTCCTTTTTTTCTACGAGAAACTTGTTTTTGAATGGTTCTTAATCGACGCTGTGCTTTTCGATAATATTGAGGGATAGGAACAGGATTTCCATTATCTTCAATCAAAAAATCATGTAACCCCATATCAATACCTAGGGTGTTTTTTAAAGTAGGTTTGATTTTGGAAGTAAAATTAGGAACTGTTTTATCTTCTAGGCTTAAAGCTACATAGTAACCGTCAGCTTTTCTAATAATTTGTGCTGTTTTTACCTTAAAACCATTGGGAATAGGTCTATGCAAGATAACCTTAACTTTACCTATTTTTGGTAAATTAATTCGATTTCCCTCAAAGCAACTTTGTTTCATCTGGGGATAAGTAAAAGAGCGATAACGTCGCCAACTTTTAAACCTTGGACGACCTGAACGTAACCCATCTTTATCCCCTTTCAAGAATCTTGAAAAAGCCAATTCAACTCGTTTTATGCAATCTTGTAAAACTTGGGAGTGAATTGATTTATATTCAGGAAACAACTCTTTTGTTTGTAATAAATTGGCTTTTTGTTGATAATAATTGGGTTTATCTTTTAGTTCAGGAAGATGACAAATTAGTGGACAACTATTTACTGAACTACGATTTTGTTCCCACCAATTAAACCTTTCAGCCAACCGATAATTATATTGGCACTTCAAAAGTCCAAGCCATTTCTCGATAATGGCTTGTTGATTTTTAGTGGGTCGCAATCGGTAAATGTATGTTAGTCTCATGAAGACTATTGTAACTTGGTGTCGTATCAATGATAAGAGATTTATTCAGGCTGCTAGGTCAGTGTCAGACTTAAAAGCCCATTTGGTGTTAACCACAAAATATCGCAAAAAACTTATTACCCCTGCTATGCTTGAGAGATTGACGGAGATTGTCAAAGATCAATGTCAAAAATGGGGTTGAGAGTGCTTGGAATTTAACGGTGAATCTGATCACTGTCATTTACTATTCCGCTATTATCCTCAGCTACAATTAAGTAAGTTTGTTAATTCTTTAAAAACTGTAACCAGTCGATTGATTAGAAAAGAATTTGCTGAAAACTTACCCTATTCTTATGAGCGTCGTCATGTTTTTTGGAATGAATCTTATTTTATTGCGTCTTGTGGTGGAGTAACGGTTGAAGTTCTTAAGAAATATGTTCAATCACAGGGTAAAGAAAAATCGTAATCTCGGCCCCTGCTTTCATCCCGACCCCAAGCTATCGCTATGGGGCAGGGCTTCTCGCAGGGAAGCTAAGGTTTTAAGTAAACTTAAGATTCTCTGTCTAAATTCCTTATTAGGATGAAGTATAGGTGACAATAAAGATTACTTTTCATGGAACTCCTACCCTCAGAAATTCTAGCAACCAATCAATTTGAACAATGTGTTCTTAGTCTTGCCCTGATTAATATTTGTAACCAAGACAGTCATGTGGGTAAAGCCATGAAACAACGTTACAATGCTTGGAAATCTGAAACGGATGATCCCATCAATAATCCTTGGTTAGACTTACATCAGTTTACTATTTATGTGCCTCACCCTGATCAAACCTACGACGATATTACCCTAGAAGAAGGACTAACCCTAGGTTATAACATCGAGGTTGAACCCATTATTGATCATGACAGTATTCCTTATAATATTCCCGAAGGGGGTCATTTTGTCGCTGTTTTGAAACAAAATAAGGTCAATGGAACATTTAAAATTGCAGCAACGGGAATATTTATCCCGCCTCTAGCTGCTTTGAGTTTAGATATTGTCACCGATCCCGACGAAGGTAAATATGAATCTATGGTGATTAAACATCCCATTATTCGAGATTATCCCCAAAATTTTCTACAACAAATTAGTCAATATCTCAATCAAGAAATTCATTTTAAACAACTCCCTAATTTAGTCGGATACGTCGATCAAACCCAAAATCCAGATTATCGTCAACCGTCTTGGCAGGAAATTTATTTAGAAGGTCAAGGGGTTAAACTCTTTTAATAATTAATAATTAATATAGCAGTTCCCATACTTGTGAGGTACAAACTCTTCTAGTTCTAGGAGTTAGGAGTTAGGAGTTCGGGAGGGCAGGAGTTGAATATTAAGTGTACCTCATGAGTCCAGGAAATGCTATAATTAATAATTGTTATTTTGACAAAGATGGATAATTTTATTAACCACTTCTTCAATGGTTAAGCCATCGGTGTTTAATTCTATGGCATCCTTAGCCTTACGAAGAGGGGCTAAGGTTCGATGACTATCTTGATAATCTCTTTGTTCAATATCTTGTTCTAATTGTTGAATATTGATATTGTCCTCTCCCTGTGACTGAAAATCAACTAACCGTCGTCTTGCCCGTTCCTCAACCGAGGCGGTCAAGAAAATTTTAACATCCGCATCAGGGAAAACATTAGTACCAATGTCGCGCCCTTCAGCAACAAGACCCCCTAATTTCCCCAATTCCTGTTGATAACTAACTAATTTCTGGCGAACTTCAGAATAGGCTGAAATAGGAGACACTAAAGCCGTAACTTGGGGGGTGCGAATGGCTTGAGTTACATTTTCTCCGTTAATAATGATTTGTGGGGGTTGTTCATCAGAGGAGGGAGTAAATTCTAGGGTTGCTTGGGAGACTAATTCAGCGATCGCACTTTCATCGGCCACAGGAATTGCTGAGTTTAACACCAACCAAGCGATCCCTCGATACATCGCTCCTGTGTCTAAATAGGTTAAATTTAAGGCTTTGGCTACTTTACGGGTAACAGTGGATTTTCCCGCGCCAGCCGGCCCATCGATAGCAATAATGGGTTTTCTGACTCGTAAGGTAATATTATCAATCAGTCGAGTTGACCCCAAATAGGCAGCAATGGCTAATAACCCCGCTTTTTCAATGGTTTCTAACGGTTGTAGGGTTTGAGGATGGACGCATTCAATATATTGAACCGTTATAGCAGAATGGGGTATTAATTGCTCTTGAACATGATTAATTAAAACTTGAGTTTGTCTTTCTCCGGCCAGAAACGCTTTTTTAGCGGCTTGCAACCCTTGATACAACGCGATCGCGTCTTTTTTTTGCGCCTCTGTCAGATATTGATTACGAGAGCTATAAGCCAGTCCGGAGGGTTCTCGAATGATAGGACAACCTTTAATCAGCACTGGAATGTTTAAATCCTTAACTAGCTGACGGATAATAGCCAGTTGTTGGGCATCTTTTTCCCCAAAATAAGCCACATCGGGAGCGACAATGTTTAATAATTTTGTCACGATGGTAGCCACCCCTTGAAAATGGCCAGGGCGAAACGGCCCGCATAAGGAGGAGATCATGCTCTGAGGAGGGATAACTTGAGTGGTTTCCTTTGAGGTGCTATTAATACCCATTCCTTCAGGAGTTGGGGCAAAAATTGCAGCTACTCCCAGATTTTCGCACAGTTGAGCGTCTGCTTGTAGTTGACGCGGATATTGATCTAAATCCTCTTCTGGGCCAAATTGGAGGGGGTTAACAAAAATGCTCACCACCACCCCATCAACTTCAGACGTAGCACGACGGATGAGACTGATATGACCTTGATGTAAGGCTCCCATCGTGGGGACTAACCCGATTGTTTGGTTGTCCCCCAGAGAACCTAAGTAGGTACGTAACCCGGCCACCGTTTTAAACAGACGCATTTTTTTGCTGTTGATTAACGTCCCAAAATTTCCAATTGAACGGGAGCCACGCCACTGTTAAGTAAGCCAATGACACCAGCCGCTCCTTTTGATAAGTCTATCACTCGGCCATGGATATAGGGACCGCGATCGTTGATACGGACGATAACAGAACGGCCATTATTAAGGTTAGTAACCCGTACTTGAGTGCCAAAGGGGAGACTTTTGTGGGCTGCAGTTAAACCGTTTTGGTTGTATCGTTCTCCATTGGCGGTTAAACGACCATGAAACCCTGGCCCATACCAAGAGGCCATCCCTTTACGACGACTGGTGACAGGACGAACACTGGCTAACCCCGACTCGTTACTGGAGGGTTGATTAGGGTTAACAATGGCGGTTATAGGAGGTGCGTCTCCCATTAGTCGCCGTAAACGGTTGGTAGCTTGTAAAGCGTCAACCGCCTGGTTACGGGTGGTGTCTGGTAAGATAACTCCTTTGTCGAGTTTGATTAATTCTTCAGAATTTAATTTAATACTATGGGTTTTATCTGAATTTAAGCTAACGGTAAGGTTTTCTGCTTTAAAAGTATCGTCATTATTAAGTTGATTGAGATGTTTTGCCAAAGCTTTAGCACGTTTTAAGGCTTCGCTTTCGATTTTACCGGGATCAATGTCATCTCCTTGCTCTTTGAGGGCGGCTAAATCAGCTTTAGACCCCAGGAAGGTTAACACAGGAATCTGACGAATTCTTAATGTCACTGCCAGTTGATACTTCCATTGGTGAAGATAGAGTGTGGCTATTTCCTCTGAAGTTGTTTCAGCATTGGCATCAGTTTTGATTGGGCCTAAACTGACAACATTTTGCGCCTGAAAATCGGAACTTTCTTGGGCTACAAGCGTCCCAATCCCTAGCATTTCTCCTATTTGTTCTACCTTATTCATGGTGTCAGATGCTTCTGAGCCTTGTAGAGAGACACCGATCACGGCAGTGGTCCCTACGGTGGTTAATAAGGCAGTTGTTAGTCCGGTCCAAAATTTTTTGTTCATAGATCTTGTGTTAAGTGAGTTGTTCAACCCCTCGAAATTCTGTTGATTCAATGGATTTTCCAACCTTGACTCCTCACAGAACTGTGTTTTACATTTCTTAAACCTTTACACAGTAGCACGAATTTTTCGGCGGGTGTTGTGTTCCTGATAATCATTCAGGATGGTTTGCATTGAATCTTTAAATAAAGGTTTACAGGAAAAAGTAGATAGATTACTATGGTGTATTTGCTTAAATCTCCTCAGAAACAATCCGTAGAGATGTTGTGATCTAGATAACATTCAAGAAGGATTTATCCTGGAAACCTTGGATTTGACAAGACCTTTAACCTTGTAACATCGAAAATGACATAGGGGAAAAACGTACGTATTTGTACGGAGCAATAAGTGTCATATTTTGAACATGATTACCCCTAAAAGGCTAAAAAATATAATCATTACCTAGTTTTTATATTAGATTTTCAAATATTGTATTGACAGAAATTCAGAAATGCACTGTGAGTAAGTTTGAGGTGGAAATAGTTAAAATAACGTGAATTTTGTATTAAAATAGAGCTAAGGTATAGTAAAGAGCCTTTTTGGATTTACACCATGTTAGCCATCGTCATCAGTTACTATTGGGTTATAGCTTCAATCATCTTCTTTGTCTGGGTTAAGGCATTTTGGGCTGATGAGACAACCCCTAAGCATGATTTATGCTCTTGGATGGTTCTAATGATCGGTGCAAGTTTGTGGATAGTGGTATTGCCTTTTGCTAATTTAGAATTGGTTCTCAAAGCCTATTCAATTCATAACTAAGAATTAACAATTGGAAATCGATACTTGTTTTCTCTTAAAAAATTTATGGAATGCCAATCAGTTACAGCAAACTCCCCATTCTGGGTATCACTGGGATGGTAGCTTAAGGCGTTTTTTTGAAGGTTGGTATTATCGGGTTACGTTACCTCAATCGGGTCAAAGTTTCGCTTTTATGTATTCTATTGATGATCCCCTGGGTGGAAAACCTCATAGTGGAGGGGCAGCACAGATTTTAGGGGAAAATGAAGATTATTTATATCGAATCTTCCCTGATGTTAAAACATTTTGGGCAGATGAGCAACAACTTGCTTTATGTCATTGGAAACAAGAAGATGTTAACCGAAAAACCCAAATTCTTGAGCCAATTATTTTTCAAGAAATTGTCAAGGAAGGTTATCAAGCAACTGCTACTTTAAATCAAGGTTATATTCAAGATCCTGTTACTAATAATTACTGTCGTTGGTGTTATGATATTACACCTATTGATGGTTGGGGTAATCGTTTTTATCCTCAAGAAGCAACGGCAGGATGGTTATCTTTTTTACCTATTTTTGATCCAGGATGGCAAGTTTTGATGGCTCATGGATGGGCAACGGGTTATATTGATTGGAATGGGCAAAAGTATGAATTTGAGAAGGTTCCTGCTTACAGTGAAAAGAACTGGGGTCATTCTTTTCCAACTAAATGGTTTTGGATTAATTGTAATAGTTTTGAGCAAGAATCTGATTTATCTTTGACTGCTGCTGGTGGGATAAGACAAGTTTTCAATTGGCAAGAATCTGTAGGAATAATTGCCTTACATTATCAGGAAAAATTTTATCAGTTTACAAGAGAAAATAGTCAGTTATCTTGGCAAATTAAGCCTTGGGGAAGTTGGGTTATGCAGGGAAAAAATAATAATTTTGTTGTTAAAATTGAAGGAAAAACGAAGGAATTAGGAACTTACGTTAGAGTTCCTACTGCTGACGGTTTACAGTTTCTTTGTCGTGATACTGTGCAAGGAAATTTAACTATAGAACTACAAAATAATGAAGGTAATATCCTCTTAAAAGCTAATAGTTCTTTAGCAGGTTTAGAAATTGGGGGATCTCCTTGGGATCAAGATTGGATTTATAAGAAATAGTATAAATTACCTCAGAAAATTTCATTTATATCTATAATTATTAGGGTGGACTAAATTATTATGCTTTTGTGTTTATGAAAGTTGGTATTATTCGAGAAGAAAAAAATCCCCCAGATTCAAGAGTTCCTTTAACTCCAGAACAATGTCAATATTTAATGCACATTAACCAAGATTTAGACATTGTTATTCATAAGAGTGAAAAACGATGTTTTTTTGATCAGGAATATAGAGAAAGGGGAATTTGCGTAGTTGAAGATGTTAGTGACTGTGACATTTTATTAGGAGTAAAAGAAGTACCTATCAAGGTTTTACTTCCTAACAAAACTTATTTATTTTTCTCCCATACTCATAAAAAACAACCTTATAACCGAAAACTTCTGCAAACTATTTTACAAAAAAAAATACGTTTAATTGACTACGAATGTCTTTGTGATCAAGAAGGAAAAAGAGTCATTGCTTTTGGTCATTGGGCTGGTGTTGTGGGGGCGCATAATGCTATATTAGCTTGGGGAAAACGCTACCAAAGTTTTGCTTTAAAACCTATGCACCAATGTCATGATTTTGCTGAAGCTGAAACTTATTATAAAAATTTACAACTTCCTAATTTTAAAATAGTTATTACTGGAGATGGAAGAGTCAGCAATGGTGCAGCAACGGTGTTAGATTTAATGAATATAAAACAAGTTTCACCTCAAGATTTTTTAAATCAACAATTTGCTTATCCTGTTTATACAAAATTATCAGTACAAGATATGTATTATAAAAAGGGTGAAAATATCTTTGATGAGTCTCATTATTATGAACATCCAGAGGAATACGATTCTATTTTTCAACCTTATCCTAAGGTAAGTGATATCATGATCAATGGTATTTATTGGGAGAAAGGAGTCCCTGTTTTCTTTACGAAAGAAGACATAAAAAAGGATGATTTTAACATTAAAGTAATTGCAGATATTACCTGTGATATTGCCCCAGATGCCTCCATTCCTTGTACTATAAGACCCTCTACTATTGCCGATCCGATTTATGGTTATGATCCTTATTTAGAAACAGAAATTAAAGCCTTTCAACCCCAAGGTATTGATATTATGGCGGTAGATAATTTACCCAATGAATTACCCCGTGATGCGTCAGAAGACTTCGGAAATCAATTAATTAATCAAGTTTGGGATGAATTAAAAAAACCTGATAGTCAGATGATTTATAATGCGACTATTGCTATGGATGGGCAGTTAAATAAACCTTACGAATATTTACAAGATTTTGTTGATTTTGGTTAAACATCATAGCTATTCTCTAGGCGTTAATTTTTCTCAGCAATTTCTCCTAATACTTCTTCAAAAGAATAGGTTTCTTGATTAACAATGTCTTGTAAGGATCTTTGTAAACTTTCCCTTAATTGAGGAATGGATAATAATTCAATGGTTTCTTGCAAGCTTTCATAACTTTTTTGAGAAATAAGAATAGCAGAATCGTCATCACTTTGTAGTTCATAGATTTTATTATTCTCTGTGACTGACTTGACAAGATTTTGTAGATCCTCTTGAGAATTACTTATGTTTAGCTTTTCTATCATCATTAATGACCGATATTGTACATAAACTAACTTTTTTCATTATATTGTGTTTTTTTCTGCGATCGCTGCATCCATTTTTGAGTATGAATAACTATCAAGATAAATCAGAAAATTACAGCTTAATCTTTTTTTGCCTTTGTTGATAAACTTTAATATTGATTTCCTTAAACCTGCGTTAAATTGTAGTTGTATTAGCCAAAAAGCAGAGTTTATTGAGGCTTGTCTATGCAATTACCAATTGTTAATCATCTAAAATCCGTTGTTTCAGCACTAGCATTGACGATTTTGTTGGTACCACTATCAACAGAAGCAGCACAGTTGACTTCTGGTAAACTCAAGTTTCAGGGGGAGTCTAGAGCGCCGGATGAGAATCGGATGTTTGCACAATTCAAAAAGTATTCTTTATCAGATGATGAAAATAATTTCTATGCTCCTTTTGGGACTTACGGAGAATTTGAAATTACTAAGGTTAGAGGAGCTTTTTCCCCTCTAGCCATAGGTTTTGACGAAAATTACGAAATTTTTAGTGTTGAGCAATTTAGTGATCTTCTCAGTGCACCTTTTATGAGATTCCCCGTTGAAACTATTCTCTGGGAAGTGTTTATCGATCCTAGTAGTGTAGTGAGTGAAACGACGCCTGATGGAATCATTACTGAAACAACTGCCAAAGGATTTTTGGTGGTGGAAGAGTCGATGGAAGAATCAACGCCAGTATTATTTGAATTCACAGAAACAGTAAGCGGATTCATTGAAGGGGGAGAAAGAATTGAGTATGAAGGGGTTTTAACCATCAGTGCTATTCCTGAACCCAATGCTACATTAGGATTGTTAGCTCTAAGCTTAGGAGGGATAGGATTATCTATTTTAGGTAAAAAATAAGCAGAGGTAATTAAAGGATGATTGGCTTACTTTACTCGCTTTCTTGTGGATATTGGTTTAAAACTTCTTTTAAATATTGTCCTGTATAAGATGTGGGGTGTTTAGCTACATCTTCAGGAGTTCCAAATGTAACAATATTACCCCCTTGATCTCCTCCTTCTGGCCCTAAGTCAATAATCCAATCTGAACAACGAATCACATCTAAATTGTGTTCAATGACTAAAATAGAATTGCCTTTATCCACTAATCTTTGCAAGACATTCAATAAGTGATGAACGTCATAAAATGATAATCCTGTGGTGGGTTCATCGATTAAATATAACGTTTTTCCAGTTGCCCGACGAGACAATTCTGAGGCTAGTTTAACCCGTTG
>JASJDW010000135.1 GCA_030064955.1 Crocosphaera sp. | reverse complement strand
TTAAGCAAGTGTTTTATGAAAGTAAAGACGGAACTAAAATTCCTATATTTATTACCCATAAAAAAGGCTTGACTCTTGATGGTAATAACCCCACTTATCTCTATGGTTATGGTGGTTTCAATGTTTCTTTAACTCCTAACTTCTCCATTCATAACCTTATTTGGATGGAAATGGGAGGAGTTTACGCTGTTCCTAACTTAAGAGGTGGGGGAGAATATGGGGAAGAATGGCACCAAGCAGGAATGAAACATAAGAAACAAAATGTCTTTAATGACTTCATCGCTGCTGCTGAATGGTTAATTAAAAATAACTATACTTCCTCCCAGAAATTAGCTATTGGAGGCGGTAGTAACGGCGGTTTATTAGTTGGGGCTTGCATGACACAAAAACCTAATTTATTTGCTGCAATATTACCCGCTGTGGGAGTTTTAGATATGCTACGTTTTCATCAATTTACAATCGGTTGGGCTTGGTGTCCAGAGTATGGAAGTTCTGAAAATGAAGAGGAATTTAAAACACTTTTAGCCTATTCCCCTTTACATAATTTAACCCCAAATACAGCTTATCCTGCTACCATGATTATCACAGCCGATCACGATGATCGTGTCGTTCCAGCACATAGTTTTAAGTTTGCAGCAGCCTTACAAAATGCCCATAATGGAGAAAACCCTGTGTTAATTCGCATTGAAACGAAAGCCGGTCATGGTGCAGGAAAACCTACCACCAAACTAATAGAAGAAATTGCTGATAAGTGGGCTTTTTTAGTTGATAATTTAGGTATCGATATGGTATAATCGAAGTTAGAATACTGGAATTTTTCCTATGAGTAGCTCCTCAGAAAAACCTACCCCTAAAAAGCCGACCCCTCTTAACTGTTTAATGGGAGCAACCATTTCAGGAGCGTTAGGTTATGCACTCTACAACCTAACCGCTTCAATTATCCAAACCTTTGCTAATAAACCCTTAACATCTTCTAATACTTTAGTGTTAAGAATTGGCTCATTAGTAAGGACTTTGGTGATGGGGGTTGCTTCTTTGGGTACATTCATTTTTTTCTTTGTTTCCTTTGGCTTAATTTTATTAGCGATGCAATTACTATTCCAGAAAGAAAAGACAACAAAAAGCTAAATAATTATTATGGGTTGCGCCAGTTATTTTTAGCTTGTTCAAGTACATATTGGGAGACAGCTTGAATTTCATCTTTTGTCAGTCTTTCCTCATAAGCTGACATATTATTTTTTCCATAAGTTACTAAATTAACAATTGATTCTACCGTATCAACCTTATTTTTTTTCAAAGCCTTTAATTTTAAATTTTTACCCCGTCGAATAATATTTTTACCGTTAGGATGACATCCAGCACAGTGAATAGTAAAAATTTTAGATCCCTTCTGAAGTTCGTCTGCTATTGCTGAAGTTGGAGAAATTAGTAACAGCAATACAAAAAATATTGTAAGCAAAATTGAGTAAGTTTTTAGTTTCATTGACTTTAATTTCAACAGTAGAATGTTATTAAAAACCTATTGTTATTATTATAGCAAATCTATTCAATAGATTAGTATCTCCAGCCATCAGATTATCTGAAACAAAAAAGATAGTAATAAATTTGCTCATTGAGATAAGATAGTTAATAATTGATCACTAAATAATTAACGTTACCTCATCATAATGGATACAAAAGCTTTTAAACGTTCTCTACAACAGTCTGACAACTATCACCGTAAAGGGTTTGGTCATGAAACTGAAGTCATGGGAACCATGAATACAGAGTATCAAAGTTCTCTTATTCAAAAAATTCGTGAGAATAATTATCAATGGCAGGAAGGAGATGTTACCATTAAATTGGCGGAAGCGTTTGGCTTTTGTTGGGGAGTAGAAAGGGCCGTTGCTATGGCTTACGAAACCCGTCAACATTTCCCTCAAGAAAAGATTTGGATAACCAATGAAATTATCCATAACCCCTCAGTTAATCAACGTTTATTGGAGATGAATGTGGGTTTTATTGAAGTGGTCAATGGTAATAAAGATTTTTCAGTTGTAGAAGCAGGAGATGTGGTTATTTTACCTGCTTTTGGAGCGAGTGTAACAGAAATGCAATTATTAAACGATAAAGGTTGCACCATTGTTGATACAACTTGTCCTTGGGTTTCTAAAGTTTGGAACTCTGTAGAAAAGCATAAGAAAAAAGATTACACTTCTATTATTCATGGTAAATATCGTCATGAGGAAACGGTGGCAACCAGTTCTTTTGCAGGGACTTATTTAGTGGTTTTAAACCTAAAAGAAGCTCAATATGTCTGTGATTATATCCTTAATGGGGGCAATAAAGAGGAATTTCTAGATAAGTTTAAAAATGCTCATTCAGAAGGATTTGATCCTGATAAAGATTTAGTTCGCTTGGGTATTGCTAATCAAACAACCATGTTAAAAAGTGAAACCGAACAAATTGGTAAACTGTTTGAAACTACCATGCTGAAAAAGTATGGTCCTACTGAATTAAATCACCATTTTATGAGTTTTAATACCATTTGTGATGCAACCCAAGAACGTCAAGATGCGATGCTGAGCTTAGTTGAGGAAGATGTTGATTTGATGGTGGTGATTGGTGGTTTTAATTCGTCCAATACGACTCATTTACAAGAAATAGCCATAGAAAAAGATATTCCTTCTTATCATATAGATAGCGAAAAACGTATTTTATCAGGGAATAAAATTGAGCATAAACCTTTAGAAAAAGAGATAGAAAAAAAAGAAGATTGGCTTCCTGATGGGAAAATTGTCGTTGGTATCACTTCAGGTGCATCAACCCCTGATAAGGTAGTAGAAGCGGTTATTGAGCGCATTTTTGAAGAAAAAAATGCTAGGGTTTTAGTGTAATTTGATAACCTTGTATGTTAGTTTTTTAGTAAGCATTTAGCCGTCAGCGTTCAGCGTTCAGCTAAGAGATGAAAGTGTTTATCGGGCATTCTGTTGGCGAGGGAATCTCGCCGGTGTCTCTGGTTAATTTTAAGCCGATGGCTGATGGCTGATAGCTGAATGCTTACTCTTCTTATCTGTTGGCTTCACCTCTTTCATATCCTTAATGGCTCTAGTTAAGCCATCCAAGTAACTATCCAGGTTTTCAATGTCCCTTTTCATTGATTGGATAGTCGGATGATTAGCGATCGCTTTATCTAATTCATCGGAGTTAATCTGGTTGATATTAGCTAGATAAGCATCAATTAACTCATTAACTACTTCATTGATAGTTTTCCCCTCACCCTTAACTTTATTCTTAAATCTGTCCCATGTCTCAGGATTGATCATTCCTTCTAGATGTTGAGAAAGTAAAATAGTCATCAGATTTTTCAGTTAAGTTTCTAGCAACTTTGTTTCATTATTAACTGTTTATTGTTACAGGTTGCATATTGATTAGTTTAACTGATTGTAATTTTGAGCAATGATGATTTATTTCAATTAATTTTTTTCCTTAATATCTCTTCACAAAAACTAACTTTTTCTGAATTTTCCCAAAATTTGCCCGAAAATCAAATCTTGAAGTTATGTAAATTTTCAAAATGTGCTATCTTTAAATATACTAGAATTATTGTGACTAAAAAAACACATATAATTTCTCAAACCCTTATAAATAAGGACTTTTACCTTTTTGCTGCCCTAAATAAGTCGTTTAGCATCACTAATAACGTAATTAATACATATAAACTAATCAAAAAGATTAGTTAAGTGACCTTGACAAAATATAAGTATATTTGGTAGTGTTTTGTGGCTTTAAATTTTGATGGAATTAATTAATTATCAATTCTATAGTTATGGAACAGTTGCCTGAGAAAATTGTCAGAAAACTAAATAGTGTTCCCAATGCTGTTAAACGGTTAATTTATCAACAAAAAATTATTAATCATCGTCTTATATTCTCCATTAACTCGGGAAGAAGTGGATCAGGATATTTAGCGAAATTGCTAGGAACTGCCCAAGAAGTCACAAGCTATCATGAGAAACAACCAGCCATTATTGGCGATTATCTTCGCATGATTGAAACCCAACCTTATGAACGTTCTTTCAATAAGCGAAGACTTAAGAGCATAGCTATCCAAAACGAATTACTTTCATTTCCAGATAAACAAGTCTACTGTGAAACAAATCATATGTTTATCAAAACATTTTTTGATGTTATTTTGGGGGATTTTAACCATAATAATATAGCAGTAGTCACCTTACGTCGGAACCTAGCCCAAACTGTAAAAAGTTGCATTGAACTAGACTTTTTTGTTCCAGAACGTAGAAGTTGGACGCTTTGGTTTTCGAGTCCTAATGCAGTAACTTCTGCTATCCCTTGTATTGATTCTGATAAAAATCTGGATCAATATGACTTATGTATTGCTTATCTACTTGATATTGAAGCAAGAGCAAATCGATTTAGAGAAGATTATCCTCACATTAAAAATCATCAGGTTCGTCTAGAAAATTTCAAACATTATGAGTATATTGAGTCATTATTCAAAAAGTTGAACATTACTCCTACTCAAGCAACAGAAGAAATGTATTCGCAAAAAATTAACAGTAGAGATAAAAAGAAAGAAAGGAGACAAAAAACAGTAGATATCCTCTATTGTCAAGAACGCATTAATCAATATTTAGATAAAGCAAAGACAATGGGGATTAGTTTGCCTCCTAATTTTAGTCATTCTGATGAGCATAACCCACTTATTGAGTAAGCATTTAGCTATCAGCCGTCAGCCCTTCGGGTTCGGCAGTTGCTCCTCGGCAGAAAGCGGAGGCAGTCCAGTCTTGGGATCTCCCCAAGTAGAGGAACTGCCGTCCAAGACCGCACTGCACTCACCGTCAGCTTAAAACTATGAATCCCGATACCGCTACGCGAAAGGCAAAAGCGAGTGTGTGATTCTGAGGTGTCCTGCTCGCGCGTTCCCAAGGCGAATGCGATAGACTTCGTCCCACTACCTGCATTAATGACAATAGCGATCGCTGTTTTTCGTGGTTTTTTAGTGTTAGTACAATGTATGGGCGGGGTGGGAACGGAGAAGGAGATCACACGATTTAATACTTTTAAAGCTAATTCAAAAATTGATGATAAGTATCTACTAAAAGCATCAAATTAGCTTGTTTTGCTGCTCCTTCTATGTCAGGATACAAAGTTATAGGATCATTAGTGTGAAGAACTAAATACTGAATTATATTATCTAAATAATCTTCAATAGTATGTTTATTGATTAAACTCTTTCCATTATTATTGACAAGAAAATCGTCAAGATTTAAGTATTCAGCAGACTGCATTATACTAAAATAGCCTCTTTGTCCTTGCATTCGCTTAAGTTCTTCAACATTAGTATCAATAAAAAGTAGTAATTCCTTTTCCGAACATTCCTTTTCTGAATATCTCTTTTCAATCTTGTCTGGGTCGAATATTCTAATTAATTGATCTTCATTTTCTATTATATCCTCAACAAATTGATGATGTCTTTTATCAATTTTATTTTTTATCTCATTAACAGAAACTTGTTTTTTTCTATCAACTATATCTTGATCTTTACTGATAACTTTAAAAAAATTATCATCAAGGATTAATTGATAAACGGAAAATTTGACTTTTTCGACATGGCCTTTACCATCTTCACCTTTAATTCTACCTTGGCTATCAAATATTTTTCTAGGATCTATTTTATTTGTTTCTTCATATTCTTCTTGTTTTGTTTTTTCACCTATTACTTTTTTCTCTTGTCTATGGCTTTCTTCGTTTACTCTTACCTTTTCTGGCTTATTAAGAAACCAGGTTTTTTCTACACCATCTAGAACTCCAAAAGATGCTGCTAAAAATGGGCTAGAACTCCAGTCAAGAAGAGGTGTATTTAATCCAAAATGTCTCCCTAAAGCCCATACTTGGTTATAACTAAGCTTTTCAGGATTATGACTACGTAAACCTCTTATTGCTAGTTTAAATTTATAGAAAAGTCGATTACGAAGCTTGAAAATTGTATCATGTAGGCTCTCGTATATATACTTGGTCTTATTCTCTTCTAAAATATTTGGTAAATATTTAACAATGTTTCTTTCAAAAGTGGATTGACACTTATATGTAGGATTATTTTGTCCGCGCCAAAATGAGTTATGTAAATTATCATTTTGAATTATTGCTTTATGAAAGGCTTCCAATGAATCGTAATTGTCTTCCTTTACTTTTAGTTCATTTTGTTGTTTTGAATTTACCATTTTAAACTTCCTTTACTGACGACAAACAGGCAATGAACATATCACTGTTACACAACGCCTTCAACCAAGGATTATACTCTCCCTCTCGTAGCTTAGCGTAAAGTTCCCTGGCCTGGGATTTGTCTTCATCAATATTAATAGCTAGTTCATCCATGGGGAGGGGTGTAGTGATTTTTTCTTTTTCTAGAGTGACTTTTCTGTTTTTCGCTATTCCTCCTAAATACTTCAATTTTCTACTTTCTAACTCTTTTTGAGGGTTTAGTTTAGCGACAGCTTTTCTTCACCTCAAGATGCTCTAACTAAAAAATGATGTAAACTGTGGTAAGCGGAATGCTTACCTTATTGAACAACCTTAGCTACAGGAATTAAGCTAAAGTTAACTGTTTTTTCTTATCTTCAATCGGTGCAGATAAAGCATCTTTTAAATCAGCTTTACCTAACCTTTCTTCTAAGATTTTCATCACTTCTCGACCAAAATCATTGGGGTTTCGTTGCCAAGCTTGTAAGCAAACTTCTCCAAAAAATGATCCCAAGGGTTCGGGGTTCCATAACAACTTTTTCGCTGTCCAAGGCATTAAACTCATGGGATCATAATCCCGTTTAAGAATGTTATTATTAAAAGCATATTCTTCTAAATGGGTATGAGGTTGTAAACCGATAAAAAAGATAGCCGGTTCAACTTTATCTGCCCCAAATATCGCTTCTAACTCTCGATGATAAGCAATGGTTTGACGAATTGTGTCATAGGTTTCATCGATAACATTGAAAGAGTAATTAACCGAAACTAAATCATTAAAACCGGCTGCTTTTAAGTCTCGACAATTCTGCAACACGGTGCGTAAATTGTAACCCATCCGCATTTTACGAACTAATTCTTGAGAACCGCTAGTAATGCCAATTTCAAAATAATTCATCCCTGTTTCTGCCATTAATTGACACAGTGTCGGGTTTAAATTATCAGCACGAATATAAGCGGCCCAATGAATATCTGTCATTCCAGAAGCAAGAATTTTTTCTAATAATTCCTCAGCATCTTTCATGAAGCGACGGGCAGGAATAAATTGTGCATCCGTAAACCAAAAATTACGAATTCCTCGATCATAAAGTTGGCGCATTTCTTTGACTACTTCATCAGCAGGGTTGATTCTTACCTGTTTCCCTTCTACAACCGTGTAAACGCAATAACAACAATTATGGGGACAACCACGCTTAGTTTGTACTCCAATGTAAAAGTCGTTTTCTTGGAAATAGTAGTTAAATTCTGGCCAAATGCTTTCTATATAATCGTAGTTACAAGCTGTTTTTTCTAAGGGAGTGGGTGACTCATGAATTAAGCGATCGCGGGGTTCTTTTTCTCCTACCACGTAACACCTTTCATCAGAAAAATCTTGACCACTGAGCAATTTTTGTAATAACGTTTCTCCCTCTCCAACAGAAACAATAGTCTTTGGAGGTAGCTGCGTTTTTAACTGTTCATAAAACACACTAACTGCCCCACCTCCAACCACTAACCGCGCCTCAGGATGGTATTGTTGCGCCCGTTTTAAACCCCGCTTAATCAGTCCTAAATTACGCCATAACTCGCTGTAGTATGCAGTGGTTACTTTTAACCCTCCTAATGCGCCTCTGAGACGGATAAAAGGGTTTTTAGCATAGTAAAATTCAAAGGCATTTTGTAAAGGGTTGCCTCCTCTTCCCCCTACTGGGGCGTATATTTGGATATCTCGCCAAGAAAATACGAGTAAAGTCGGCTTAAATTCATCAATACAATTATCCAGAGCTTTTTTGAAGTCTAAGGGGGGAACGGTTCCTAAATCAAAGATTTTCTGCTCAATTTCAGGAAAAATCTTGTGAACGTGATCCGAAAGATAAACAACACCAATGGGGAAAATAGGGTTACAGGGAAGACGACAGTAGAGGATACGCTGTGTTTGGGTCATGGTTATCTTAAAATTCCGCTTTGTTATGGGTTGGGTTGAGCAGCGATCGCCTTTGATACATAACTACAGCTTCAGGCGAAGACTGGTCTGACGGTTATTAAGCTTTGATTGCTTATTGCCCTTTGACTTTTGCCCTTTGCCTTTTGCGTAGCAAGCGATCCCCGCTTTTGTAAAGTTATTTTTCTTTGCTTAAATAACTTAGAAGTTGTAATATATCTTAACTTTAACGATATTTTTGCCAGTCAGCAAGTCAATAATTGAAGAAGCGATCGGCTAATATTGGCTTAAATAGGGCTTTCTACTTAGGTTAGAATACTTGAAAAATGCCTTTATAAAAATTTAACACATTATACCATAATACCGTAGTGGTATATGACAGCGTTCAAGAAAAGTATTGAATGTAATATTGATTACAGCTAACGGGGATCACTGAGTGTTAGGGTAAAGAGGAAATGAACAATCAGAAACTCAATTGCCTGAATTATTATGGCTCAGATCCTTGATCCCATTCCAACTGGGCAAAGAAACGTACTACTTTGCTGCTATGTAAATGCTACGAATCACATTCAAGTTGCTCGTATTACCAACATAAACAATTGGTATTTTGAACGAGTTGTTTTTCCAGGACAACGTCTTGTCTTTGAAGCTTTACCCAAGGCGCAACTAGAAATTCATACGGGAATGATGGCTAGTGCCATTCTTTCAGATACCATTCCTTGTGAACGTCTTTGTATAAGTGATGGAAGTAACGACGAAATAGAGCAAGAATTTGTTTCTGTTGCTGCTTCTACTGATAAAAAACAAACCATACAAGCAAGTGATAAACACAATTATCCATTCTCTAATTTAAAAGCTGCATTAGTTTAGAAGGTCGAATAATGACAATTCATCATTAAAAAATTCTAGCTGAGTCTGCCCCATTGGGGCTTTTTTTTTGCTGGTCAGTTATCTCTGATCAGGTACAATATTGGTAAGCATTCAGCCGTCGGCGTTCAGCTTTTGAATGAAAGCTATCACCACACACTCTGTTGGCTAGTTGACCTCGTGTTTTGTACCTCGTAAGTATTCGTTTAATCTCAGTCACTTTCGATGTTAGGGGTTTATAGTTTCTGGCTGACGGCTGATAGCTGAATACTTACAAAAGAAGAATCTACAAGTATTAACTATTAACTATCAATTATGAATTTACCATCTTTTTTATGGCTGTGGAAAATTGCAGCTTGGTCAATGGGTTTATCTCTGTTTGCGTACTTTTTATTAGGAGTATCAGGAGGATGGATGTTTTATCGTCGTAATACTGAAAATTCTTCTCCTATATGGTTGCGATCGCTGCATTATGTTATCGGCTCAATCATGGTAATATTGGTGTTATTATTACTGGTGATTGGGTTAGTTGGAACTTTAGGACATTATGGTAGTTTAGGTCATTCTTCTCATTTAATTGCTGGTTTATTAACGGTTATTTTAGTGTTAATTTCTGCGACTGCTGCCACACAAATTAGTCCAGAAAAACCAAGGATGCGATGGTTACATATTGGCACTAATATTATTCTTTTTGTTAGCTTTGCTATGGTAAGTTTGACGGGTTGGGATGTTGTACAGAAATATTTACCTTAATTTTGATCATTAAGACTGTTTGAAATATTTATTAATAAATTCGTCAGACACATTAAACTGTTTTAAAACATTAGGTAAATCTCGACGGGGTATCTTTCCTTTTAAACAAGTGGCAATTAATTCTTCAGTATTGTTATTTTGAGCAATTTCTTCTAGTTTGTTTTTGAAATATTGATATTTTTCCTTGTTTATATTAGCGAATTTTTGAGAAAAATAGTAAGTTTTAAGGTATTTAAGTGCTGGTGATAAATCTTGTATTTTTTCTATTTCCTTCTCCAAGTCATTCCAAAAAGTGCTAGTTTTTTCTAATTGTGTTGCCTGTACATAGTATTCTAATAAATTATCAACCCAATTAAGGATGATGCTTAAATTCCGAGATATCAAAGCTTGTTCTTCTATATATTTAAGTAACGGATGGAAACAGATTCCATAAATAATTACCATTAGAATAAATTTTTCATTTATATCTGGTTTTTCAGGAAAAATTAGGATAAGTATCCACCAGTAAATCTGTGCAGGAACATAAATTTGAATCAATAACCACCCCCAAAAAGGAAAGGTTTTCAATGGTTTAAAAAAGATATAACTAAGATATTTTTCCTCAAATTTTATACAAGCATTAACCGCATTAATAATTCCTGGAATAAGGGCTATAATAATATAAGGAATTAGAGTTGATATAGAATTTTGTTCCATTGAATTTATCAACGAGAATTACTCAGGGTACGAAGTTCTACTTTACCAAGGGATGTTACCGTAAAATAGGTTTCTGAATCATCTTCTTGAACATCAAAGGATCTTGGTTTAGTGATGGGAAAAACACTGTACCAAATATTACCAGAAACTTTATTGATTTTTCTTTCATTCCATAGTTGTTTAACCAGTTGATGAACTTCCCATGAAGGTAACTCTAAACGATATTTTAAATCTCTTAGTGTCAATGGATAAGTTTCTAATTCTTGTAAAATAAACAATTCTTTAGGATTAATTTTTTGCTTTGTTTTTTTCTTAGAATTAGCAATCCTATCATTTGAGTAATTTGAGTCCCAAGGAATTGCTATTTTATCTCTTTCTTGACTATTATATTCTTCTGCTAATTCTTGTCTAGCTGTTTGATAAGCATCACAAAAATCAGAAATGTTTTTAACAATTTCTGGGATTTCATCAAGAACTTGATAGTTATTTTCTGATAATTTGGCTTCAATTTCTTCAATTGTTGCTCTTAAATTTTCAGGAAATTCCTCAATATTGACGCGCTGAAGGGCAATTTTCCAAGCGTTTAATGTTCTTTGTTGACTGGGTTTTAGGGAATTAGATGGTTGATTCATGGTTTCCTCCTAACAAGTAGGATCGATTAATTTTATCTTATCACAGGTTAAAATTGATGCACGATAAATCCTAACCAATAATAAGATTCTTCATAGGGTTTATCATTAAATTTTTCTTGTTGATGTTTCTT
>JASJDW010000134.1 GCA_030064955.1 Crocosphaera sp. | reverse complement strand
GCGTTTACCAAACAAAGCATCCGCTTCATCAAAAAATAAAATCGCACCACCTCCTTCTGCTGCATCAAATAAACGTCGTAGATTTTTTTCAGTTTCCCCAATATATTTATCTACCACTCCAGACAGATCAATACGATAAAGATTAAGTCTTAAACTGTTAGCAATCACTTCTGCTGCCATCGTTTTACCCGTACCACTTTCCCCCGCAAACATGGCACTGATACCCATTCCACGGTTCATCCGTTGTTGAAACCCCCATTTTTCATAAACTTGGGTGCGTTGTCGAACTTGATCCCTAATCTGTTGTAGCAAGGCAATTTCTTCATCTGGTAAAACTAGATCATCCCAAGTCGCTTTAGTCTCAATTCGTTGTGCTAAATTGTTAAATTGAGGACGGCTATTCGTTAAACAAAGAGTCCAAAGGCGATCGTGCAAGTCCACTTGCTCTGTAACCGGTTCTAAAAGAGCTAACTCTGCATTCCGTTGAATCGTCGGAAGATTAAAATTAAACTGAGTGGCTAATAGGGAAGGGGTTTCATTAAAAGCACTATCCCCTAACCTTTCTCTCCAAGCCATTTCTTGTTCAGAAACAGTCGGTTTACTAATATCAAAAGTCAGAGTAGTTCTATTTATCTGAGAATAGGGTTCACGAGTATCAAGAAATAATAAACCACGATAACCTGATAAAAAACGATCAACTAAAGCAGTCGAAACAGCATGGGTTGAGGATTCTTGTTCTTGGGTATCGAGATAAAGTATCATCGGTATCAATTGACTTTCTCGGTTCCAACGTCTGAGAAAAGTGTCTAAGTCGACGATTTGGGTTGGCAATAACTCAGAGGGTAAGCGATAAAGCGGAAACCCAAAAAAATTAGCCGTATGAGATGCAATGAGTTGTTTACTAAACCCATCTGTTCCTAATAATTGAAGGATGGGGTAATCCCCTTGAGAAGAACGTTTAAGATGACCAACTATTTCGTCCACAACCCCTTGTTGAGAAACGGGTAAGGAACTTTGGGTGGAATCGATTGGCATCACAAAAGTTGCCAATTGTTGATCTAGATAATACAATCCTCTAATGTAATTGACAATTTGTTGATCGGCTCGTAAGGGACTGATAATGAAGGGTTGATCTCCCTTTGAGTTAATCTCTAATAAACGCCAGTAAAAGAGAGGAGATGTGGGAGAGAAGGTATTCCAACTGGGTTGTTTAAGTAAGGAAGTGGCTAGAGAAAACGTGGGATAACATAAGTTGGGGTCTTGTTGTGCTTTTCCGCATAAACCAGCGATCGCAGGATCGAGTTCCATTGACGCACATAATAACAACAGTCCTTGTTCAAAGGAAGAAAGTCCAAATTGACGACTGATATAGACCAAAGCTGGTATTGGTTCTTGAGTGCCCACTGTTTCCATAGCCAGATAAGTCTGATCTATGTCTGTCTGTGTTATTTTCTCCCCTGCTAATTGTTGTAACCGAAGGCTTAACCATTTCAGTGCTAAGCCTACAAAATGGTCATTATTGTCTAATTGATTCTGATCTTGATTCACAGAACTTTCTTCCCAAGGCTAATGCTAACCATACAGTATCAAGCTTTTTAGCTAAATTCTAGAGTTAAGTTAGGTTCATTTTGGTTCTTGTTCTTTAGTTAAACAGGGAAATGCATCATTATCGAACCCTAACCGCTTGCTCACTGCGGGAATAATGGTTTCTGTTAACGAGGGAAAGGAAAAATTAGGAATTAGATATTTAGCAATTACTTTTTCTGACCAATCAACTAACCAAGCTAGGGGAGACAAGAGTAAAATAATTAATCCATAAAGGGTCTTAAAGGTAATAGCTGCATCGTCATTCTTTTTGTCTTGGGGAAAATCTTCTGTATATATCCAGTCAAAAAACTCTGATCCACATCGGAAAGCAGTAATCAAAATCCAGGTCGAAAAAGAGATTAACAAGAGTCCGACTAAAAAGACGAAAATAATCAAGTTAACAAATAAGAACAAGATTTTGCCAAAAGCATAGGCATAAGAAATGCCATTATTTTCATTAATTGAAGCAGAAAATAGGATATTTCTTTGAGGTTCTGATCTCGCAAGTGTCATATCTAAATGTCTCCAATGCTCTTAATTACTCATTCTACCACCTTCAGACTAGCACTTAAGCTCAATATTTGTGTTAAGTTGATGTGTTACATCTAATCAGCGATCGCTCTTATTAATTGTTATAATCGTAAAGGAAATTCATCAAATCGAGACTTCTTCAATGCAGTTAGAGGAAAAGTACGTTACAGATAAACAGGGTAATCGTATCGGCATTCTGTTAGATATAGAGGAATATCAGCGATTATTAGAAGAATTAGACGAGCTAGAGGCAATTAAAGTCTATGATAACGCTATTTTATCGGATGATGAGGAGATTGATTTTGAAATTGCGGTTGCTGAAATTGAAAGTAATCGGCAATGAGTTACGATATTGCCATTAAGAAGAAGGCTTCTAAGGCTTTAGAAAGTCTTCCAAACGAAGATTATCCAAAAGTTCGGGATGCTATTCGTGAATTAGCCGAAAATCCACGTCCTAATGGTTGTTTAAAGTTAAGAGGGAGAGAGGGATGGCGTATTCGGATAGGGGTTTATCGGGTTGTCTATGCCATAAACGACAAAGATAGAAAAATCACCATTTTTGATATCGGACATCGTAGGGATATTTATCGCACTTAAGTTAATGTGGTGCGTTATATTTCATTAACGCACCCTACAAGAGCGGCGATCACACTAAAGGAAAATGGCCATCTTTTTTGAGATAATAATGACAGAATTCATATACCATCGAAATGATGAATTACTCGTTTACCGCCGAAGATGGGTGCGTCATAATAAAATTGAGTTGTCTTTAATGTTGTTTTTTTAACGCTCCTCTTTTGTTATATTTCGTTTCAAAAATCTCAACCAATACCTCCGATCGAAATTGATTTGGACTCTGTGGACCTGTAATCCTATTTGCATTATTAGCGTAATACCCATTCTGTGAGCGTTCCTTAACTTCATTCATTAAACTCGCTATTGAACTTCTTTTTATGACATGACATTGTGCTATTCCCTGATCTGCTCGATGTTCAGCAATTTTTCTTGCCTCAGCCTCGTCATCTGCAATATGGAGGGCAACAAAGTCACTGCTAAAATAATCATTCATTGAGTTATTTTTCAAAATGGCAGCACCCCGACGTCCCAGTTGTATAGTTCGTTTGATTTGGGTAGTGTTGTTCCCCATTTCCTGAAGAGCCACCAATTGCTTGACTTGAGAGCTATTATTCGCCATCTCTTGCTGTTTTCTTTGAGTAATTGCCTCCAGACGATCATCTATAAGGTCAGAAGCTAAATTGCCCATCACATCCGCTTCCCTCTCTAACCCCGCATCATCATTTATCTGTACTCCCTTCATTTGCATTGTCGGTTTAACCCTTCCCTGCATCTGCTGGACAACGTGCCAAGTTTCATGGGGTAAATATTTCTCTTGTCTGGGGGCAACATGAATATCTGTCCCTTGGGTATAGGCTAATGCTTGTAACTGTAACGGTTTCGGTGAATTATAATGAACTATGACATCATCCAACGAATATCCCGATAGATGCTCTACTCCGGCTTTTAGGCGATCGGGTAATCCTGTTCGGTTGGGGACGCTACCCTGATCTAACCCTTGAGTGTTGGCGTTTTCTTGTTTCTGGAGAACCGAGTACGGCCAAGTTTGGGGGTTCAACGACGATCGCTGTATGGTCTCGTTTTGCTCCTTCTGCACAGGAACATCCAGAAAATTAAATTTTAAACCCGATCTGGCAACCACAGTTGGGTCTTCCTCATGTTCGGAGGTTTTTTGCCTTTCTCGCTTCTGTAACCATCCTTTACTGGGATGAATATCACTCTGGGACTTGTTAGCCTGTTGATGTAATTTTTTATGTTTCATTACCAGTGCCTACTTTGGGAGAAGAAGAATATTTTTTTGCCAATCTTTTAAACAGTTGAGCAAGAAAGCCTAACATAAATGGAAACACAATGACAAAGACAAATGACCAAAAAATAATGATTCGCATAACGGTTTCTCTGCAAAACTTGCTTCCTCACCATCATATAACTTTATCATTGACAACACCGAAAATTATTGACCCGTTTGCAACAAAACTGTACAATTATGCAATTAAGCCATAGCAGGACGTTACATTACTGTGACTAGCTTTCAAGTTTCTCCCAAATTGCTCAAAGGAGCCTTAGTAGGGATTGATCCGTCTACTAAAGTAGTTGTTAGTACCCTCGTCTTTCAATATAATCCAGAAACCCTCACCCGTAGCCTTGCTCCTCAAATTGCTGGGGGAGAAGATAGTTCACGCACAGAAGCTTTCCGTCTCGAAGATGCTCCCATTGAGACGATTAAATTTGATCTTGAACTCGATGCTACTGATCGACTCGAAGAAGCAGAAGCGGTTGCTGTGTCTGATGGGGTGTATCCCGAACTCGCTGCCTTAGAAACCCTAATTTATCCGAAAATTACACAGGTTACCCAACGGATGTTAGCGGCCAATTTTGGTACCAAAGAGATCGTTCCAGCAGAAGCTCCCATGACCCTTTTAGTGTGGGGAGTTAAAAGAATTTTACCCGTTCGCATCCAAAACTTTAATATTACTGAGGAAGCTTATGATGTGAACCTCAACCCCATTCGTGCCAAGGTAACGCTTGATTTGCGAGTTCTCAGTTATAACGATCTGCCTTGGGGTAGTTTTGGCTCTAATTTATTCTTTGTCCATCATACTCTCAAGACAGAGATGGCAGGGAAAGGAAGTGTTGCGAGTTTAACGAATATCGAACGTCCTTTACCTGGTTTTTAATAGTGTTTATCTTATAGGGGAATTGATTATGGCTTTTGAGTTTAGCAGTCGTTATTACAATCTAGAAACAGCAGAATATACCGGTAAACAAGGGACGCCTATCGCTTATAAGCGTCGGCGGTTTTTACCTCAAGGAGAAACCTTACCGTTATTAGAAGAAGTAACCGTTGTACAAGGCGATCGCCTTGATTTGATTACGTTTAGAACCTTGGGGGACTCTGAACAATTTTGGCAGGTATGTGATGCCAATAATGCCATGAACCCAGACAGTTTAACGGCTAAGACTGAGATTGGAAGAGTATTACGCATTCCCCTACCGCAAATCTAGATAATTTTAAGTTATGGCACTACTGGGAACGAATTTAACTGTCCTCATTGGCAAAACCTTACCTCGTCCCATTCCAAGATTTCTCCTAGAAGAGCTTGACTCTGTAGAAGTGACACAAAGCGACGATGGAAAATCGGGATTTCAAATTGTTTTCCGAGTGGGACGAGCAGGAAACAAGGATTCAAAAGACTATCAAATGATTAAAAGTCCTTTATTAGAGGTTTTTAATCGAGTCATTCTTGTTGTCACCATTGGAGCCAAACCTCAAGTGTTAATGGATGGGATGATTACCAACCGAGAATTATCCCCTAATGTGCGTCCAGGGGATTCTACTTTCACCATCACTGGGGAAGATATTAGTATCATGATGGACTTAGAAGAAAAAACGCAAACCTATGTCGCTCAAGATGAAGTTACCATCGCTCGCAAAATCATTCTCCAATATACCAAGTATGGATTAAAGCCAAACATTATCAACCCACCGCTTAAAAATAGACCCACTCGCAATAGTTGGATTCCGCTACAAAGTAATAAGACCGATTTTAACTATTTGCAACACATAGGGAAACGTTACGGGTTTGTTTTTTATGTCACCCCTGGACCGGCGACGGGTGTCAATACAGCTTATTGGGGACCACCCAAACAACAATCTCAACCTCAAGATCCCTTAACCGTTAATATGGGACCTTTTAGTAATGTTGAGTCCATCAACTTGCAGTATGATGGCTTATCAGCAACAAAAGTCAAAGCAAGCGTACAGGATCGCAAAACCAACAAGATCCGAAAAATTAAGGAATCGGAAAGCGATCGCCGTCGTTTGGCGAAAAAATCGGCTTTATCGAGTCAATCGGCTGTCAGAAGTCGACGATTTTGTCAAACAGGTGTGGATACCAAAGAAGCGGATGCTTATATTCAAGGGATGGTGGATAGTTCCGTCGATGATGTTATCACCGCGACGGGTGAAATTGATGTTGTGCGCTACGGTACTCCATTGGTATTACGTCGGTTAGTGGTATTGCGGGGTGTGGGGATAACTTATGACGGACTCTATTACGTCAAAAATGTTACCCATAAATTGCAACAGGGTAGTTATAAACAAGATTTTACTCTTACTCGTGAAGGACTGATTTCGACCTAACGGGGTTTGCAAGACATAATCTCAACCTGACAAGATGACTTCAATGAAAGATTAAGGAGTCAAACTCGCTCCCGCTAATTTGACTCCTACAAATAATATATTCTGATTGACCCAGCCTAGGGAGTGCTTTCTTTTCTAGTAATCACCTACGGTGAGGCAGCAAAAGTGACGAAGGAGTTAGCTTCCCAGGCAGATGAACCACTGTTGTCATTGGCTACTCGACGATTAAAGCTATGACGAATGGCAGCATCTCGCACAAATAGGTCAAGGACATAACAGCAATCTTGGAACGAGCTACCCAAGTCTGTCATATCAATGTTACGCAGATGTACTAGAGTAAGATCAGGTGTGGTTCCAGTCTGGTCAGTATTTTTGAACCCGCTTCCATCATCAGGATCGTAATAATTATGTGGACCGTAGACAACACTAGCCGGAGGCAGTCCACCTCGAATCCTCAGACGAAAGTTCCAGTAGTAGTCATCGGCCAAATCGCCCCATACCTGGAACTGACTCGACCCAGATGGTGCTTCTCCACAGGCGGGAACAGGCGTACTGCCATCAGGTAAACGAATCTGTATCCCATTGGGAAAGTTGGCAATTCTGGGTAGGGTATTGTCCAACTGGAGATGATGCTCAAATGGCTCCCGATGTAACGTACCGCCATTGTCTTCCCACTCTAACCATAATACATAATGACCGTCTTTATTAGCTGGGCCTAAGCCAACCCGATTGTTCGTATCCCAAACGGCTAACCTTAAACCAGGATTGGCACAGCCAGTTAAGGTACCTAGTTGAGCGTCAATAAAATCAGAGGCATCCATCCAGCCATCAGGAGACGTATTTAACGTGGTGCTACCGGGAGCATAGCAAAAGCCAAATGGGTGAGGCTCGTAGAGAACCCAGTTAGTAGGAATTCCTAATTCAGTTCCCACTCCGCCAAAAAGATCACCATTAGGTCGATAGGCAACACGAAACCGTCTTATTCCTGTAGTGGGCAAAAAGCCATCAATGGGGACATATTCTCCACAAGGGCGACGAGGTAGCCCGCCGGGTGGCGAACTGGCTGAGTTAGCTCGATACAGTCCAGTCCCAGTTCCTCCTACTGGAACGAGTCCGCCGTCAAAATCAGCTACAGCGTGGTCTCCACATAGAGTTTGAATATTGGGATCAGGGTTGACTTCAGGGGAGATAAAGTGGAGAGCGTCTAGTCCAACAAAATTAGCTCTTGGCTCTAGGGGAGTGATTAGATCCGAATGTGGGATGACAATCCCGTTGCCCAGACGCAGAATATCACCATCAGTAAAGACTGCTTGACCATTGAAGAGTATTTCTGTGGAGAAAAGAAGACTACGGCGATCCCCTTCGCGGTTAGCACTGACTGCATCTAGACCGAAGTCCACTCCCCTGTCTGGAAGACCAGCCGGTACTGGGGGCGGTAACAGAACATTATTCCTGGCCACAATGTTACCGGTCAGTGCCGACAATAAATCACCATCCAGGAAGCTTGGTTTTTCAGGAGAAAATCCAGTTCCTTCAGTTGAGAACCAAATGTCTACCTTGAGTTCATTGAGAATCTCAACCAGGGCTGATGGATTCTCAATCCAGAAGTCTCGTCCTTGGTCTTTAATCGTATCTAGCAGCTTAATAATTGCCTCATCATCACCAATAAAGTGGATTGCATCCAGCCCCAGATTTTCTCGCTGAGGTAATTGGAACAAGGCTAACAATGCTATATTTGGCAGAATAGCACCATTGGTAGCAAGGAGATCGCCGGCATTAAATCGTCCGTTGGGATCATCTAACTCAGTCGAAAACGCAATCAAAGCATTCTCATCAGGAATGATCACATCTACAGCATCAAGCCCCAGATCTACTCGGACATCAAACCCTTGGAGTAGCTCCTGGTTTCTGGCGCAGACCTGTACATCGGAGCCTGATATATTGCGAACCAGTAAATCCCCATCTGAAATCAGAGGATTGCCGTCAGGAGGTAAAGGACCTTGGCTCAAAAAGTCCTCTTCTGTAGAAAAGACTAAGCCCTTACATGGCCTCAATTGCCCCTGTTGAGCATGAGCAGGCAAGGTAACAAAACCTGAGAGCAGCATCAGGAAAACCAGTAGCAAACAAAACACCATTTTGCTACTTTGTTTCCTCAAATTCTTTAATCGTTGATTACTCATTTTAATTGCCTTGTGTTAAGAAACAAAAAGTCGGTTGGCTATTCATAATCTGAGTTCAGTAATTAAAACTTATCATTAACTATTTTATCTGAAATGTCGGGTCTTCACCCGACATTTCATCGGAGGGATGAAACCCGACCAATAAATAAAAGGCGAAGCACAACATTTTGACAAAGTGGGTTTTAAAAGTTAAACTAAGACTCAAGTCGCTGACTTGGGCAACGCAGGAAACAAGGGACACTCCGTAATGCCTAAATCTCTAATCATCACTGGTAGAAAAGCGGTAAGGGTAAGTCCAGATGATAAGAGCAAATTAGAAATTAAATAGGGTAGGGCATACCCGAATTTACGCTTGGGGAGTAGTCCATCAGAGTGCTTGCTGTAAAAGGTGTAGTCGGACTAGACATGAGACTGTAAGACCAAAACTAGCATTGCTAGTGGAGGCAAGGTTCAGCCCAAGAATCCCTCGCGCCTCTCGCGAAGGGAGTGTCAAAGAAGATCATATCCGTCACCATGCTGCTGTCTTGCACGAGTGATAATTGAAGCTCATCGAGTGATAGTGAAGCTTACAAAGAGATAATTGAAGCAATCGCCCGCCGTAACGAGATTCAACGATATTAAGACGAGGGATTAACCGATGCAAAAGCTTACCATAACCCAACCCGACGACTGGCATTTGCATGTACGTGACGGCGCAATGCTCAAAGCAGTTTTGCCCCACACGGTGCGTCAGTTTGCTCGCGCCATCATTATGCCGAATTTAAAGCCCCCAGTACGCTCGGTAGATGAAGCAGCAGCCTATCGAGAGCGCATCATCGCCGCCATTCCGGCTGGCCAACAGTTTGAACCTTTGATGACCCTTTATCTCACCGACAACACCAGCCCCGATGACATTATTGCAGCGAATGCATCTCAGTTTGTCAAAGCACTCAAGTATTACCCTGCGGGGGCAACCACTAATTCAGACTTCGGCGTGACGGATATTCGTCGGTGCGATCGCGTCTTTGAAGCAATGGAGGAGGTAGATCTGCCTCTATTGGTACACGGGGAAGTGACTGATAAAGAGGTTGACGTTTTTGATCGCGAGAAAGTATTTATTGAAAAATATTTGCTCCCTCTCAAACAGCGATTTCCTAAACTGCGAATAGTATTTGAACACATTACTACTTCAGAGGCCGTGAACTTTGTCCTGGATGCGGACAAGGTGGCTGCAACAATTACGCCACAACATCTATTGTTTAACCGCAATGTCTTATTCCAAGGTGGCATTCGCCCCCATTTTTATTGCCTACCAATTTTGAAAGCTGAAGAGCATCGCCAGGCTATTTTTCAGGCTGCTACATCTGGTAATCCTAAGTTTTTTCTAGGTACTGATAGTGCTCCCCATACTCGCAACAACAAAGAAAATTCCTGTGGCTGTGCAGGATGCTATTCGGCTCTACACGCGCTAGCGTTATATGCAGAAGCGTTTGAGCGTGCTGATGCCCTCGATAAGCTTGAAGCTTTTGCCAGCTTTTATGGACCAGATTTTTATCGGCTCCCACGCAATAGCGAACAGATTACCCTCGCCAAATCGACCTGGCGTATTCCTGATCAAATCCCACTTCTTGAATCTGAACTTGTTCCCCTATGGGGAGGTCATGAGATAACTTGGCAAATTCAGGAGACCCCCTTATTCCCATTAATCAATAATAATTGAGAACGACTAGATCGCTAAAAATGGCTGTGTTTTGCTCTGCATCTTGATTATAAGCGATCATCTTTTTGGAAAACCGATAAATAGAATACTTTAATAGTGGATTCAAAAAGCGAGTGCAAATTCCCAAAGTTATTTACTGTTTACCACAATAAATAACTTTTTTCCCTTCTCGCTTATTTGAGATGTCCTCCAAATAGATTCCGAAAATAGGTGGGAAACTCTTTCTCGGAAATCACCTCATTTTACCTAAATCAGCTAGTTTACAACTTACATCATAACCCTATATAATAATGCAAATTTCTAATATTAACTTTTATGAACTCTCTTTCCTATACACCTCCTTGGGGACTAAAAAATGGCTTATCAATGAGCTTTTATGCAGGTTTATTAGCGGGAAAAAATTGGGAACAAAATGTTCAATTTCCTGAACCTACTTATGAAGAGAAAATTTTTATTGGGGCGCAGGAAACTCCAATTTTTGGTTTAGTAGCCATTCCTGAAAACCCACGAGGTACCATGGTAGGAACCTACGGTATTGTTGGGGATCTTGAGAATCAATGGTATTTACAGTTATTAGGAAGAAAAGCTTTTGCTGCCGGTTATGCAGTGGTCATTTTTGATTGGCGGGCCCACGGAAAAACAGCACAACTCTCTCCTACTTTAACCTCAGATGGTATCTATGAGGGAGAAGATTATGTCCGTATTGCAGCCCAAGCAAAAACATTGGGATGTCCTGCGCCGTTTTGGTTAACGGGGTTTTCTTTGGGGGGACAGTTGGCTTTATGGGG
>JASJDW010000018.1 GCA_030064955.1 Crocosphaera sp. | reverse complement strand
GGAGTCACCCGCGTAATGGTGGGTGGTGACTGGGATAAGTCAACGCGATAAATTGCTGCAGGTTCAGCTAAGTAGCGATAGGCTGGGTCATTCCCTTCTGGATCTGCAGAGTCATAACCCCAGCGTACACCAGTATCGCAAACCAACAACACATTAGGACTTTCAAAAGCGAAACCAGTCGGAAAAACAAGCGGGTTTTGCTTAGATGAAAGGCCAGATAACAGGGAGGTTGGCGCCCAATTGTTGGCTGGATCAATCCGGATTAAATCTACGGGGTCTGAAGTGTATTGGTCTTTAGCATCTGCAACAATAAATCGTCCTTCAGCATCCATCACAATAGCTGTGGGTTCAGTGACCGTGTCCAAACTATGGGTTGTTACCGCTAAGGGAGCCTCACTCACTACAACAATTTTGGGAGCCGCTGGTCCGGCGGGAGGGTCTCCTAAGGGGTGCCCCCCCCGATCCAAAATAACGAAATTTCCTGATCTATCCAGAACCATATCTACAGGACGAACAGCCGGTAGAGTAGGCGTTGTCGTTTGATCGATCACAATCGTAAGAGTGTAGTTGGGAGGGGAAAAGCGATAAATTGCAGAATCGAGGGAAACGAACCCTGACACAGTCCCGATGTCTAGAATGTTGTATTGGTCTTGTCGATCGACAATAACAGCGGTTGGGTTTGTGAGCGGGGCACCGCTATGAATAGGATGAGGTATCGGTGGACCTGAGCCACTGGAAGCATAATCAATTTCTCCTGTACTAGATATACGCCAAAGGGTAGGGGGGATTTGAGGAAGGTCTCCTTGATCGACCAGAACATAGTTGTTATTGCTATCTACACTTAGCCCCGTTGGATGCAGCAAGATAGGACTTGAAGTTACCCCTGAAAGAGAAATTGAATGACTATAAGCAACTGTATGAAGATGGGCAGTGTCATCTTCAGCAAACGTCGCTCTAAAAAGGGCTTCACCATCATCAATGGCTATTCTGGGTCGGGCTGGGGTAGCAACATAAATATCCAGATAAGCCTGTAAGCCCCGCTTCAATCCTCGTTGCTGATAAACAGAGACTATCTCAGAAATCAGCTTTCTTTGCTGATACTCACTCCAGTTTTGCCTTAGCATGAGGTCTACCCATGAAGCAAGCCAAGGCAAAAACTCACGGGGAGTGCTCCAAGGATTAAACAGGTGGTAGATATCAGCGATGATTTCTTCAACCGATTTAATTTGGCGTTGGACAGACACAACGCCTGTGTCATAATCGCCTATTAAAGAAGTCACTAAGAAGATTTCGGTGTTGATAATGCGAGACACCTCAACCTCCTCAGTAGTTCCTTCAATGGTGATCACATCCCCTAATCGAAATTTGTTGGCATCGACTACGTTGCTCAGAACGATTCTGTCGTTAGCTGCATTGACAAATTTAGCCGTTTTTTTCAGGGCTAGCGGTTGACCATCTTGGATGGTAATGGGTACATCTGTCTCCCTTAAAGGATATGTCTGGGTTAAACCACTTTGCAGTTGCACAAAGTCATCTTCATATCGATTCACAACAGCAATTTCGCTGAGGGATGCCTGGCTAATTTTGATGATGCTTCCTGGGCCGAGACAGGTATCGTGATCTAGACGAAATTGAGTTTGATGTGGCTCTAGATCTGCAATCCGCACAAAACTATTTGTATAGGTGTCACTTAGGGCATTGACCAGGAAAATATCTGAATCAATAATGTGGGAAATGGTAGCCCGTTCTATGGTTCCTTCAATCGTGATGACATCACCTGGGCGAAATAAAGCAGCATTAGAGGAATCATCTAACTGAATTTGTATTCCATCCGCAGTGATAAATAGAACCCTCGCCTTAAAAACAGTGCTATTAATAGGAATCCCAGTCAAAATTTTCTCAAAAATCCGGAGCGTGCGCCCTAAGAATTGAGTTGGATCGCGATCTCGTGCCCAGAGGGCGGGTGGAAGATATTTCACATAGTTACTCAGTTCAGTCATAGTGCGAGATACTCCTAACTAGCATTTGCAGTTACTGTGACAGTATGGGTTCCGCTACAAACCAGCTCATAATCAGCGAGCCGTACCCACACACCAGCAGGGCCAAGGCGAAATGGACGTTGGTTGGGATAGACAGGAAAGCTTGGATCAATGTAGGGGGGGGTAGCGGCTTGAACTGTAAGCGTTGCCACAAAGCCAATCTCCGTATCGGGTTGAATGATTTCCAAGAGATTCGAAATCACAATATCTTGCCCAACCTCCCATCCATTTTGGTCAGGCCCACCCAAAACAGGGTGTAAAAACTTTGTGATTTTGGCTACGATTGTACTTCTGAAGTCATTTAGTGAAGTCACCAACCCAATATCCAGGGCTCTTTGCCATATTCTGATATCGGTGACGACATTAATAGGCAAATATCGAGGAGCCGTGACATGTAGTAAACTTGTCAGCACCCTTCGCTCGTCTAAGTAAGCCGAAACCTCTTGCAAAAGGCTTTCTGAAGGAACTGGCCGCTCATCGCTGAGAGGCGCTTTGGGAACTATAATCACGTTGGCATAATTGACGCTGCGATTAATGTTGCCGTAGGTCCATGGATCACCCTCGCTGACTCTCGAGGGGAGATTGTCATAGCTGCTATTAAACAATCTAGGAGGAAGACACCGGACTGTGCTGATGTCTGTGGTGGCCTCTTTTGCTAAAAATTCAAAATCCTCAGCTGAAAAAGCGCGATCTCGATGGCGTAAGATTTCAGGTCCTCTCCGTTTAGCGTCTTCAATCGTTTCTTCATTCGATCCACCGGTGGCAGGGCCAAGATTGGTAACACCGGTAATGCCTGGCTGAGGTGTGCGGACGACAGTAATCGTTTCTGGAGGCACATTGCCCTTAGCGCCACTATCCGCCACATAACGATAGGTCAGAGCCTGAATTTCACTGCCCAGTGGAGGAATACGGCCATGTCCATCAGGAGAGGTCTCTGGGTCGTAGTTGCCAAAGTTAATCATACCCGTGACCGGATTGAGGCGAAAGTACCGCCCTTGCCGAGGATCTGTTAGATCTGATCCGGCCGGGAAATTATCCTCATGGGTCCAGTCGGTCCAAGGGCCAAAACTACCCCCCACCTGCGGTTCTCGCACCTGAATGAGCAAGTGACTATAGGGAGTTGCTAGTCCAGGTTGCTTAAATAGAGGCCGATTGACGAGTTCAAAAAATTGAAACGGCTTTCCATTACTCGTCCCTAAAAGTTCTGGTTCAGAGATGGTCAATGCATTAGTTGCAGGAACACTATTGATGAGAACGTGATTGATACCCAAGTCTAAAGGCTGGTCTATTTGATTTTGAACAAAGATGCCTAGCCAGAATAGTGGCTGCGTAACAGGGTCAGTATCATCATCAGGTAAAAAGGCATCAGGGGAAAAGGAAGCAGGTTCACTACTATCCCAGTCACTGGGTACAGTCAGGGCGATAGAACCATTTTTTTGGAAGAGATTCGTCTCATCATCAAATGTGGTGATTTCTGTTCTAGTACCATTTCCTAGAAAGTAGTAGGTTTGGATGGAAAGTCCACTCCTAATGGCAGGAGAAGGCAATGCAGGTGCTGGCTTTGAAAA
Source organism: Crocosphaera sp. (assembly GCA_030064955.1). Lineage (GTDB taxonomy): Bacteria > Cyanobacteriota > Cyanobacteriia > Cyanobacteriales > Microcystaceae > Crocosphaera. Next base: position 35,528 of record JASJDW010000018.1, on the reverse strand, counting down.
ATTGATGTTTAAGGAAAGATTTTCTTCACTAGCATTGTCAAAGCCCAGAAAAAGATAGAAAGAACTACCTGTACCATTGGAACTACCGGCGAGGCTGAAGGTTTTTCCAGATAACGGAGCAGCTACTAATTCTGATGTTATGTCCTGATAACGCCAATCATTTGTGGCGAACTGCCGACCATGCAAGGCTATTTTAATATTGATGGGCAGGACTTTTAGCTCTCGATTGGTTTCAAAGACAACTGCTGCTTCTGTTTCGGTTTGTCGAGTAGCTGCTTGACTTCCTTTAGGAATATGAAGAGGAGTCGTTCCTGCTGCCAGACTATAAGTCAACCAGCTAGAAGCAGGGGTGGCTGGATCGCGAGTGACACCAATAAGGTTTAAAAACTCAATAAAATTTTTATTGGGAACGCGGTTCAACCGATATGTTAATCCTTCAACTAACCAGGCAAATAGCTCAATCAGGGTTATGCCCAAATCGCTAGGATTATGGTCAGTCCATTCTGGGGCATAGGTAGGAATAAGGGATTTGGCTTGATCAACAATCTCTTGCCAAGTTCGATCGTCTAAATTAGGTGAATCCAGTCTGCCTCTAGCCATCTTCTTCCTCCTTTACTGTGGTCCCAAATAAAATGGATATACTAAGTTCTGCGGTTCATAATTTGATTTTATTTTGTAGTGAATGTGAATCATCAAGCGCCCATTCAGGTTATCATTTTCGATAATGACCTCATCTAAAATAATTCGAGGTTCCCAGGTGGTTAAGCCTTCCTCAACATAGTGTCGAGCTAAATTGGCCGTCGCTGTATTGTTGGGTGAGAAAACCAAGCTCTTCAAATTACAGCCAAAGTTAGGTCGCATTATGCGTTCTCCGTACTGGGTTCCCAGAATGGTGAGAATAGATTCTCTAATTTTTTGTTCTTGTCTGGATTCCTTAACTCCTCCCCTTGGATTAATTTGCAAGGGGGAGGCAAATCCTTTTCCGAGAAAATCTGTGGTCATAGTTATCCTCAATCGTCAAAACTACTGAATCTTTAGATGGCGGTGAGCTTGCTTTGGACAGTTGTTACCTTAAGAGATCCAGGTGGTGTGCCGTTTGTGGTACCTACTAAAAGACTGTCCAGCATCACGCTCTTTCCTTCGACCTTCAGCTTTGTTGCTTCGCCCGCCATGACCTGAGTTACGCTACTACATGCTATTTTGCTGCTAGGAGGAGGAGCATTTTGACATCCGCTAATCGATTTACCTTCAAGCCCACTTTTCAAAAGTACTGAGCTTCCGCCAACCTTCAACTGAGCACTACTTTCAATTCCTACGGTTCCACCATGTAAAGAGCCAGGCACTAACTCCCCACATAATACGGTGCTGCTTGTTGTTAAAACCTTGGGCATATTACCTCCTTAACTAACATCCATAACTCCAGTAACAGACACGTTCACGTTTTGAGTATCCAGATTGATGTCGCCCCCCGTAGCATTGAGACTAATATTGCCACCTGCATTTAATTCCAGATCCGCGTTTGCTTCGATGCTAATAGTGCCATCCGATTGAAGCCTAATCTGGCTACCAGTGTTGTGCTCGATGACAACTTCCTCATTGCCTGAAGTATCATCAAATCGAATCGTATGCCCCGCTCTACTTCGTATTGTGCGGATGTGGTTCTGTCCATCTAAATTATCCTCAGGTGGTCGCCCACAGCCATTCCACACGCTACCCAGAATTAGCGGTCGATTAATATCCCCATGCTCGAACTCTACCAGAACCTCATCCCCCACTTCAGGTAAAAAATACATCCCCATTCCACTTCCTGCCATCGGAGTAGCGATGCGCGCCCAGGCACTACGGTTGCTATCGGAAAGATGAGGAAAAGATACTTGAACTCGACCCAGACCTTCTAAATCAGAATTGTCTTCAACTACTCCAACTACAACATTGTTGTTTCGCTCCTGGCGATTTGGAGAAGAACTCTCGGCAATTTTTTTGCGTAGGCTTTGTAGAAGCGTACTTGTTGACTTCTGGGTGACTTCAAAACGAGTTTGATAGCCTCCTTCATTAATAGTGTGGGTAACCTTGCTTAAAGTATAATTTCCGCTAAAGCGTTTACCAAGACCTTCGATCTTTACCGTATTTCCAGCCCGCAGCTTGGGAAGACCTATGCAGCTACCAGAGCCTTCGTATAATCCATCTAAAATTTGCTTCAAGATCGACTTGGCCAGTATCGTGGCATCAACATAGCTATCCACCGGTTGGTCTCGAATCACATTGCGACCCAATTTGACCAGTTGATCGATAAAGCTGCTGCCCAGTCGCTCAACGATGTCGTCCAAATCCGAACCTAGGGCAACGGCAGGAATAATAGCAACAATTTCCTGACATAGCTTATAGTCATACCCGCGAATAATTTGGATGCCAACCTGAGCGGAGGTTGATAATCGAGGGGTGAAGCTGCTTAGATTTTTACCCCACTCTAATGTTACTCTTTCGGTTTGAGGTCGGGGAAATCTGAAATAAAGTTTATCCCAGTAAACATAAACCTGGAAGAAGTTACGTTCCGCCAACTCTTTTAAGAAGGCCCAATCGCTCCCCGTTTGCTGCACGGATTCTCGCGGTGGCATGGGGGCTGGATCGACCACTGGAATCAACAAGTTTTCAGCAGCAATTTGTGCTGCGATGAAACTGTCATTCACGTATTTGAACGTGAATCGTCCCGGTCGGTTATGCCGCATGCGGTGGGACTTATCGTAGCCGGTAATCGAGATCGTGGGTGCGCCCCCTTGGGGAAAGGTGGGGCTAATAGCGGTAATTTCGCCCAGCATCATGGGCTCCAATTCGCCCACATAGCCCATGTAAATCTCGACAGTTTTGCCCACATTAATCAACGGTGAATCCGTAAACCGCAAATCAGCATTGTTAAGCCGCAGGGTAAACATATCCGCTGTATCGAGGTTGTTGTCATAGGTCAGGTCGATCACGGCGTTGCGGACATCAGCTGCCATGGTTAGGCCTTCAATTTTGACATCGAAATCAGGTGCATAATAGGGTTGCATGGCATCTCCCTGTTACTGTCTTACATTGGATCTCCCAGTCGGGATAATCAGGGACTGTCCCGGAGGAAGATTAAAGGGATCGTCAATATCGTTCTGTTCAGCAATTTTCCGCCAGTCCCCCGGATTGCCCAACAACTCTCCCGCAATTTTGCTCAGGGTGTCTCCCTCAACCACATTGCGGACGGTGGGTGGACCGATAAAAAGACCCCGTTCAATTTCAATTTCAACCGGTTCAAATTCCTTAAAATTGACGGATAACTTTGCCCTTACGGGCATACCGTCCCTCAGGAACATGGTAAAGTTTTGCCCCACACTCTCTAAGACACACTTAAACTGCAAGCTGCCCCAGGAAAATAACAGGATGGGTGGGGCTTGGGTAGTAGCATTTTTGTTCAGCAGTGAGGTAATACGCCGAGTTTGGGTTCTAACGTCAACCTTCTGTTCATAGGTGTCGAAAAAGAGCTCCATTTTCAGGGTGCGCAAGTTCCCCCGCACATATTGGATGGGTGAGGTTTGCAGGCCGGGAATGCCAATTTCGGCAAAGGTATTGCCCAAATCTAATGAATATTCCTCAGGGTTGAACATCACGGGGATTTGCTCCCTGGTTTCCAAATTGATGATGGTTGCTTTATCAAGAGCCATAATTACTAACCTCCTCGCTCAAATTCGATGCGGATTCGGTCCATCAAATCTCGATAGACTTCCTCTTTAATTTGATTGAGTTGCTGTGTCGATAAATAGGGTGAGCTACTTAGAGCCGTATTGGTTTCTGGGGGCAGATTCAGCTCCCGTGAACTCAAGGCTGTTCTCGGTTGCCCACTTTGTATTTGATTTATCTGACGATTTCCCGAACCACTTCCCCTAGACCGAGAGATAGCCAGACTTTTCCCTGGCACGGGGGGATGGATTGGATCAGGGAATGGCGTCTGCTTACCCTGAACAAGCCCCTGAGATGGCGATGAAAGATGTTGCCAGACCTTTGCTTCATTAGCCAATGCTTGCTGCTCTTGGGTATCCAGGATTGGCTGGGTTAGCTGACCAGGCTTGCTTGGGGATTCCATCTTGACCTGAGCAGCGTGAGTTAATTCATGCCCCAGCAAGGCTATTCCTGCTGTTTCGCGAGGTTTATATTTCCCTGCTCGAAAGAGGATTTTTTCCTGATAGGTTAACGCATCAGCTCCATAACTTCGAGTCACCCGATCTGCTGCTTGGTTTGTGTAGATCTTCACTGCAGGAATGCGGATATTTAAGAAGCCAGCCAGGAAATGTTTTAAGCGTGCGTCCAGCAAGAAGTGGCTGCTGCGTTTGACAGCAGGCGGAAGCTCGCCTACGGGAGACGCCGCTGCTGCAATTAAGGCTTCCGCTTCATGGGGTAGAGAACTCCGCTTATTCTTGGGCGATCGCCGGGTTTCCGCTACGGGAGACTCGGCTGCGAATGCCGCTAAGTTAACGTGAAAGCCTTTGTAGGCAGGGGGAGAAAGATAGAAAGATTTGTTCTGGCAAAGAGCCGAGTTGTTGTGAAGATTTTTCCGCCTCCGCTTCCTCTGCTCTTGGTAAGGGTTTCGGCTTATCTTAGCGGCATTCGACTCGGCTGCCGCCATTAAGGCTTCCGCTTCATCGGGCAGGGAACTCCGCTTATTCTTAGGCGATCGCCGGCTTCCATCCCTAATTCGAGTTTCAATCCCCTCAAACTTCTTCACAGCAGCATGCCTTGCTTGAACCGTCGCTGCAAATTGCGTCCATTTCCGCTTCGGGATGAGCCGCTGCCCAAACAAAATAGCAGCTTGTTTCCACCGTTCACCGGCTGTGGCAAACGCTGCTGAAAACGGCCCTTCGTTTGGTGCTGCATCTCTAAAATTGGCCATAGTTTTTCACCTGCTTATTGGACATTGAGCAGTACCGATAACTCCTGGACCCATCCCTGGCGCTCTCGGTGTTCCATCGTCATGATCTCCTCGTAGGACCAATGAAAATGAAAGGCGAGTGAGGCTACCTCCTGGCGGAGTACATCCAGGGGATAGCCTACTATTCCCCCAGCTTCATCGTTTCTACCTCATATCGATGGTGACATTTTGGACACTCCGTTTGGATCTGCTCGTTGGTATTGCCGTTGATTTGGTTGTAGAAGTTTTGCAAAAAGGTCAGATCCTCGGTAAATAAACCCTCAATTATTTTGGGGGTAATTTGCGAAATTTTGCCCAGCTTAATCACCACCCGAGACAGCAAGATAATTAACAGATAAGCTGGGTTTCTTTCTACCCTCGGATCCTGGAGTGGCAAAATCTCGTCAGCGGCGGTGGCTAACCGCATCACTCCTTCCCGATGCAGATTGCCCTCTGCATCGATATAGCCCTTGGGTAAGGTAAACTCATACTCAGTGCTAAACATGCTCAGGCCCTCACAACTCCTTCATGGGCAAGAGTCAGCGTTTCAATCGCCACTTCATTGCCGGTGGCATTCAAACTAGGGCCTTCCCACTTCATCGGCCAGGCATTGACAAAATTCCAACGGGCAACTTCTTGAGCATTGGCCAAGTCATACAGTACGATAGAACCCGTTTTACGCTCTACATTACCCTGAACAGCTCGATTATGCCAGTCCCATAACTCAGTCGAGTTGGTAGTCCCCCACTTCAAGCTGATATCGGAATAAGTGGTTTTGCCTGGCAATTTGCGAACCGTCGTGTTGTCTCCCCCCTCGCGGTAATCCGAAGACTCAATCGTAGAATCCAGACCGCTACATTCGGAAAACTTCCCTTGGGCAATGCCATCAATTTCTACCAGAAAGTTAAAGTTACGAGCCGGATCGACTCTTACACCAGTTTCAGCCATGATTTTTTCCTCCTACAGTTAGATCTATGACTCAGTTGTTTCTGAACCGCCCGCCCACTGACCTATGCGAACGATGACAAATTCAGCGGGACGCACCGGAGCAACGCCTACTTCAACGATTACCTGTCCCAACTCCCGCACTGCTTTGGGATTCAGTTCTTCATCGCACTTGACGTAGAAGGCTTCCTCTGGGGTTGCCCCGAATAGTGCCCCATCCCGCCAGACTCGCGTTAAAAATTCACTAATTCTTCGGGTCAGTTTCTTCCAGAGCGCCCGGTTATTCGGTTCAAATACAGCCCAGCGTATTCCTTCTTCGATGGACTCTTCGATATAGAGCAGCAATCGTCTTACGTTGACATACCGCCAGGGGGCTTCTGCTGCTGGGGCAGTAGTCCGAGCTCCCCAAACCGTTGGTCGAGTGCGATTGGGGAAGGTACGAATCACGTTTATCCCCTCCACATTGACTTCGCCTAACTCAGTCTCGGTTAACTTCCGCTCCAGCCCCAAAGCACCCGCGATCATTTCATTGGCCGGTGCTTTATGTACCCCGTATTGCGCGTCACTGCGAGCGTAAATGCCTACCAGATGACCCGATGGGGGAACTAAGATGTTTTGACCGTTACTCCCTTGAGGATCGGCGATCGAAAGCCAGGGGTAGTAGAGAGCGGCATAGCCCCGCTGGGATTCCAGATTGGCTCGCTGGTCAATGATGCTTCCAGCACCAAAAGGCGGAGCATTCCGGACGGGATCTAAAACCGCAAAGCGGTCTGCCATGGTCTCACAATGGGTAATCATTGCCTGCTGGACGGTGGTATCAGTGCGATCTGGAATACAGAGTACGTTTACATCATCCACGAGATTTAGGGCATTAATACCTTTTTGGTAGTGGGTTGCGCTAATAGCTGATAGATTATCGGCAGTGCCTCCCGCCAAATTCGTAGCTGCGAGGACAGCTGGTCGATTGTTGGGGGGTGTGGCCACTGAAGGGGTATCTGGTAGTCTCACAGTTACCGAAACAGAATTCACAATTTTGCTAAAGTAGCGGCTATGGCGGCTGTCCATTGAAAGGGCTGTAAACGTTTCATCCGGTTGGCTGGGTCCCCGAATGATTAGATTAAACTCAAAACTCTCAATGCCGACCGCTGCATCCGCACTGGCCATGGTGTAGGTATTTGTCAAGCCTTGATTCAGGGTGACGAAGTCGGCAGCCAGTTTGTCAATTACTTTGTTTTCCTGGTTGGTACCTTGACTAATCTCGATTACGCTACCGACTTCCAGTCCACTGCCATTGTCTACGCGAAAAGTCTTCTGGGTAGGGATTAAATCAGCAATCCGCAGCGTACCCGAACTATGGGTACCGCTCAGAGTTGAGGTCAAGAAAATGTCAGCCCCTCTGATCCGGTCAATCGTGACGCGCTCAGTTGTGGTCTCAATCGTTACGACATCTCCTGGCTTGAAGTCTTCCGCATCAGAGGCATCGGTAACGGTTATTTTGTTGTTAGCGGCGCTGGACACAGTCGCTTCAGCTCTCGCCGCCTCGGCAGTCCTGACAATTTGAGCATCCTGCACTTGCACGTTAATGCTGTTACCAGCAGTTCCCTCCTGTCGAGCCTCGACCCGCAACGCTTTACCAGAGGGCGTGGCGCGATCATCTAGTTCCAGAAAGGCTCGGGCAGCAGTTCCAACCCTTACAATGTAAGCGACTGTGCCACCATTCTTAAAAAAGCCTTCTACCGCGTAGGCCATGTAATGGCGCGGGGATGGGATATATTCGCCAAAATTGTCCTTAAACTGGCTCCAATTGGTAATTTTGGTTGGAACATTAATGGGTCCTTCTGCTGCCGGCCCAATAAAGGCGACTGTACTGGTTCCAACGCCACTAATAGGACCGGTTGCTGGTAATTCCTCAATGTGGACGCCTGGAATTTTGTAGGTGGTTGCCATTTTTTTCTCCTCTGTTAGTTTAAAAACTCAAAATAAAGTTGGTAATTTTTTTGAACTTAAGTTGGGATCAGTTGTACGTTATATTCCCCACTGGAAGCTGGAACCTGAATCGGTCGCCCCCCTTCCTGATAGTCAACGGCACGTACCCGAAGGGTGTAGTTTCCCTGCCGCAGACGGCCAAAGCTAAAACGACCCTCGTTATCGGTGATTTTGGTTTGTCCTGTTTCGGTTAAGAGTACCCAGGCATTGGCAATGGGATGCGGTGAGGTAGCATTATCAGTGACATATCCCCCAATTTGAATCCATTCATCTGCTTGACCTGTATGTAGATCAGGTTGGTAACTCGTGATTCCAGTGGTGACCATAGGACCAGTTATGGCAGGTTGGTAGACTAGGGAAATGGTTACGCCATAGTCCAAAGAAGGACGCAGTTGTCCTCCAACGGCATTCCAAAACTCGCTAGTGCTCTTCTTATCGCTAGGCATGACTACTGTTGTTGGCAGTAGTGGTTCTTGACCTATCAGTGTCCCTACCAGCACATCGGCAGGTAACACGGGGTATTTCAGAAGAACCTTCAACACCTGACTGAGCAATCTATGTTCGTCCAGCTCTGGCTCAGTCGCGGGCGTTGTTTGAGCTGGACTCCAGGCGGTGATGCAATAAGACAACCTAATTCTCGCCGGTGCTGGAGTGTTTTCCACTGTCCCATCTGGATTGCGACTCAGTAAGGGGTCTACCCTACGTAGCTCCCGATCTTCACTGATGTCATACAAATAGCAATTGAGCGTATTCTTATCAGTCGAGATCGGTGTAAACTCCTTCTTCGGCATTGCAAAAGACAGGTCGAAAGGCAAGGGTGTGCCAAACTCCCGTTCCAATAACTTTTCTAGTGTTCGATCAAAATCGCTAATCATAAGAATATGTACACTCCACATCAGGTTTCAAAGAAAGCTCGCGTAGCTGGATCTAGGGCCGCACCACATCACGTGAACCCAACCGTCCGGACCTTCTGACAGCTGCTCCAAGCGTGCGGCTGTAAATATTGCCCGAAACTTGCTCGTTCCAATCCGGGGTAATATAGCGGTTGATATCAAACGTCATGTAGGGGTTGCCAAGCAAATCACGGTAGAACCTCATTCCGGCCTCATTGGCAGCCAAATCGCCCCGTGAGTGGACTCCAGTAGACGCTAGACCAAAGTGTCCCTGCCTTTGGCCACGAATGCCTACCGATCCCGCAGCCCCCCGTGACATCCTGCGCAGCCAAGCCATAATGGCCGGATTACCACGAGTGGCCGGACTGAGTTCCCCCTCCATCCACTCACCCCAGGCGCGTGCATACTGGTCTCCTCGGCCTAGTCCAGTCATAGTACCGGCAACCCGCCCCCTTTGAGAGATGTAATAGTATTGAAACCCCTGCTGGAACATGTGCCCTATTTTATCTGTTCCGACGCAAATACCGTTGAGTTTAACCACAGGCGCTAAATACCCGTAGATAAAGCGCATTCGGAACGGGATGTGTTCATACCTGGTGCCAGTAATTACATTCAATCCGGTCCCTCCCCCCCGATGGGGTAGATGGGAGTTTGACCATTGTTCAATCAATGCAAGATGTGGGAGATAGGGTGCTCCCAACTGATTGTAAGCTTCCTCAACCATATCTGACCCAGAGATGGATGGTGGTCCTACTAAGGATGGAGTAGCTGCGCGGGCTCTGTCAGTCAGTGCGGTGCGCACCGAAGTAAGGCGTCGGTTCACCTCTGCGTTCAGCGCAGCGGTTCCGTCACGCAGAGTAGGGCAATCGATACCTGTTGCGGCCTCATCCACCTCCGCACGCTGGATGGAAAACTCTGGCATACTAGCCTGCTGAATAGTGTGGGTAAGTTCATGGGCCAATAGATGTTTCCCTTTTATTGTTCCAGGTGCGTACTGTCCAGCCCCAAACACGATATCCTGCCCTAAGGTAAAGGCACGGGCATTGACCGATGCTGCCATCTCAGCTGCCTGACTATCTGCATGAACATGAACTTGAGAAAAATCACTACCAAAGCGGGATTCAAAAAACGCTCGTTCAGATTGCGGCAAGGGCTGACCACTTCCCCGTAAAGCGTTAATGCGGTTTGGGAGGATGGCGGATACATTAGGAGATTGACCTGAAGTGGCTTTAGTTTGAAGCATCTCTTCTTCTTCTTCCGCTTCCGGCTTCATCTGCTGTTGAACCGATGGTTCTGGCATTCGCATTACTTGATCTGCAATGCGATCAGCTTCCTGTTCATATCGATCTCCAGGCCGATTAACCTTCAGTTTGGTTTGAATCACACCTGAATGACCTTCACTTGTTTGCAATAACTGGCAAACCGCTTGATTACCGACATCGCGCTGTAGTGCCAGGATGTCAGTCTTTAGACCATAGGAAACAGGTTGATAAGATTGCCTTGTAGCCATACCTAGCTCCTGGTTCACACTTCTATCATTTGATTTTTTGGTGGCAATAGGCCCAATCATAATTATTTCGACCTCATTATTTTGATGCAATGCAGACTGCCCTCGATATCTATATAGATCTTGGGTAGGTGAACTCGTAACCTTCTAGGGTGACAGTGGCGGAATCCACAGGTATTGTGTCCTAGGTCGCCAACCACGCGCTGGTCCTTGTAGTAATCGCGGTGTAGCCTGCCAACGGCGTATAGCTTCCGCCTCTGTCCGACCTCCATAGGCAGTAGTCAAAGAAAGAAAACTTCGTGCTCGTCTGCCTAAAAAATCTGGGGTTGCCCATTCTTGGAGTGTGATGACCACAAGCACGCCCTGATTAGGGTTATCTGTTCGATATTGTGTAATCCCTGACCATCTTTGTTGCAGCTCACTCTGGATACGTCTCTGGATACCAATATCACCAATTGATTGAATAGCGCTGCCCAAAAGTTGGCCAATCATTGCTGCCGCTCCTCCCCGTAAAGCTCTAGTCCTTCTTCTGGGAGTTACGGCTGGTATAGTTGGCTGTGGTATTGAAGGTCTTGGTGGTGCAACTCCTCTTCGTTCACCTCCTGAGCGGAAACTACTTCCACCTGATCTCTCTCCTCCACCTCTTGAGCGTCTTCTCCTTCTACCTGAAGTGCCGCCGCCTGAGCGACCTCCCCCTCCCCTAGGTCCAGAAGGAATATCAAAGCGACTAAGGTTTCTTTGCATCCAATCATCAAAATTTAATCCTCGATGCTGAAACTCTGCCCTGACTTGAGCTTCGGTGACTTGAACGTAACGAATACTGCTAATACGCTCATTAATTGCTGCTTGAACTCTATGAACCCCCTCAGTCACTACCATGACAGTTCCTGGACCGGGATTATACCTTAAAATGCTCACCGGAGCATAAGTTCCTGCCCTCACCCTTTCTGTAGCACCAGGTAAAGCCCGTTCATCGATGGGATTAATACGCCGTAAATTGGGGTCAGTTGGTGAGATGGTTAATCCATCGTCTGGGTTGCAAGCAATAGTATTAACGGGTATCGATTGATGAGGGCTCACAACTTGACCATTAGAGAGCAAATTAGTAAGGTGTTGGGCTTCACGCTCGGCCCCATGATTCTGCCGAATCAAGGACATTTGTCCCAAGGTTGCGTTGCTTGCTCTTTGCTGTACTAGGTGAACCAATTCGTGGCTCAGTAGTCGTTTCCCTTCATTCGTTTGCGGTGTATATTGTCTAGCTCCAAATACGATATGCCGTCCGACGGTATAAGCCCTGGCACCAATTGCTTTCGCTGATTTAATCGCCTCAGAATTGTGGTGAACCCTGACTTGACTGAAGTCAGAATCAAAGTGAGATTCCATAGAACCACGGACTTTTCTGGCCAGAGGTTCACCAGATGATCGCAATACCCTTTGTACGATGAGGGGTAATGTGGAACCTTGAGTCTGCTCACGGTCATATTTAGACTCAAGCCCAGTTTCTGGAGATGATGAGTTGTCGCTATCTGCTAACAAATTGCTGAGCGCCTGATTGCCAACTGCATCTTGGAGAGCCAAGATGTTCCCATCATATCCAGAGGTAGTAGCCGGACGCGAGTCCTTAGCCAAGAATCCCTTAGAATTTTCGATTTCTTGATCTCTTAAGAATTTTCTGGAAATTTGTCTCACCATGCTTAATCCCTCTCCTCTGATCTTGTTAACGTACCTCTTTTGGAAATGGATTTGAGAAGCTAAACTTCTAAACTTCTCCTGCTATAACTACGAACTACCTTTTGCTATCCCTTTCAGTTCGACCTCAGACAAGTTTTTGCCCATTTTCTGATACTCTCGCCGTGTTGCCTGAAGTAGATGGTACATGGCGATCGCACTCTCTTCCTCTACCGCCAGAAAAGCCGCAGCCAGGGCAATATTCTTGATATTGCCTCCCGCCAATTTGAACTGGCGAGCAATCCCTTCTAAATCCACGTCGTCTGCCAAAGGTACTTCTTGAGGCCAAACCGTTTGCCAGATGCGATAGCGATGGGCTTCATCTGGAAACGGAAACGGAATCGTAAACGTCAGTCGACGCACGAAGGCTTCGTCCATATTTCGGTTCAAATTCGTCGCCAGAATTGATAAGCCCTCATACTCTTCCATCTTTTGCAACAAATAGCTGATCTCAATATTGGCATAGCGATCATGAGAATCCCGCACCTCCGAGCGCTTGCCGAACAATGCATCCGCCTCATCAAAAAACAAAATGGCATTAGCGTTCTCCGCCGCCTGGAAGATGCGATTCAGATTCTTCTCCGTCTCGCCGATGTACTTGCTCACCACCCCCGAGAGATCGAGTTTGTACAAGTCCAATCCCAATTCATTGGCAACCACCTCCGCCGCCATGGTTTTGCCCGTACCGCTCGGGCCAGAAAACAGCGCATTTACCCCCTTACCTAACGACAACTTGCGGTTAAACCCCCAGCCCTCCAACACCTGATGCCGATGAGTCACCCGCCGACACAGTTCTCGCAGTTGCGCCAGAGCATCCTCTGGCAGGATCAGATCTTCCCAGGTGTACACTGGCTCAATTTGGCGAGCCAAAGCCGCTAAATCCTGCCCCGACTGCTGGCGTGCTGCCGCGAACAACGTTTCAAGCGATGGCTGACCGGCAAGACTACTCCCATGCCCATCAGAGCCGTTGCAGGCCGTCGCCACCGCTTCGGCAATTTGAGCCAGAGTGAGTCGGAAGCGGCTCGCCAGGGCATCGAAGTCAGTACCGGGGAGAGTCATACCCGCGATCGCTAATTGATGCGACCAGCAATTCCGCCGCTGGGCAAACTCAGGCATGGTGAAAGGTACCTGGACTACACCCAGTGGTGTATCCACCTCTGGCTGCCAGGGCTGGGTTCCCGACAGGATGGCGATCCCCGAATCTTGTGCCAGAGCATCTAGGAGGATCTGCTCAGAGATAGTCCGTCCCTCGTCCTGCATCACCTCCAGTCTGTCTAAATAGACGATAGCCCTCTGGAAGAATGCCTCTCGAAAAAGGAGCCTGACCCATGGCTCAAAGTCTATTTTTGCCTCCATGACATGGCTCAGAGCCACAACCAACAACGGCGCTCCCACCTCGGCGGCTAGCAATTCCGCCACTCGCCGTTTTCCCACTCCCCGGGGGCCGTGAAAATAGAGCCGCAGCGGTTGGCGGGTTGACCAGGCCTTCACCGCCAGGGCAGACAGTTTCTCCCACCGCTCTGGGTTGAGAGGCAATTCCGCCGCCGCCATAGTAGGCTTGGGCTCGCTCCACTGACAAAAGGAAATTAAACGAGAATCCAAATTCTGCTGTCCCAAGAGCAAGCGGACGACCTGCTCGTCCAACTTGAGGGTTTGAGCCAGCAGCGTCGCTTTGGGGTAATTGGGTTCAGAGACTAGGCAAATCAGGCCCTGCTCAATCAGGGGAGCATCCGCCCCAAAGTGAACCCGCCGCTCCAGTCGTTCAGCTGCGTTGGCGCAAAGCAGATTTAAGACTAAATCAACGCTCGGCCGGCGGCGGCTGACGTTATCCTGCAGATAGGCGTAGATCCGCTCGTAGCGGCGATCAAGTTCGGGAGCGAGGGCAATTAGGATGATGTCCAAATCGAAATCGGATAAGCCATAGGCTTTCTGTAGCCAAGCAAGTGAAGAATGCCCCTCCCTTTCACACTCTGGAAGAACCTCCTCACTCCCCTTCCCATTGATTTGAAAGAGAGACATCCCCGGCTCACGGGCTAATAAGCTCTCAACCTCATCCTGATTAATGTAGAGACCGCGATAAAGGTCGGTTGCTGCCTCAAAACCATAAACAGTCTCTGCAACAGTCACGGCTTCTTCCAGCAGGCTATCAAGTCGTTGCAAGGCGGGGAGAAGGGTGAGCCAATACGACTTATCAGTCTTCGGTTCCGCTTTTTCCAACAGGACTTCCAATGTTTTTTTCATCTCTTCACCCGCCCTCTCATCTGAATTTCCAAGCAAAACTCTTTTTCTAAGCTCAACTTTTTCCATTTTCTAGCAACGCAACACGACCCAAACGCCGAAACCATTGTGAGGATTTAGTTCTACTTTTTCGATGTCACAGCTAATCAGTAATATGGAAAAAGTTGTTGTCAAAAAGCCAGGGGTTTCAATACTCTCGGTTAAGGATTTTGACTTTTCTTTAAGGCAAGCAGAGGAGCAGGGAGAGGTGTGACCCAAGGCGAGGGAACCTTGCCTTGGATGCGCGCACCTTAAGGGATTTTCGTTTTTCTCCCCCGCCCCCTGCTCCCCTCTCCCTTGCAGTCTCAACTAGGGTTTTGAGCTTAACCGAGTAGCATTGCCGGGGATTTTGCTCTACAAGGACAATCAAGTTCTTAATTGTGGACGAAGTCTAGCTTAGAAGCTGTTTGAAAAGTAAATCCTGTTATCTTGTTGATCTAAGTGCTTCTTTTGAACTAGGCAAAGATCGCGAAGAACTCGTGTACAAACTTATATCACATTTTTATTATCGAATAATATGCTACATATAGCTCCTATAAATTTACAAAATGTATAACGCTCAGCTGACATTCCGGGCAAGGAAGAGAAAATCCTAGTAATGATCGATGAAACAGGAGATAAAAAGAAAGGAGAAAAGACAGATTATGTCAAGAGACAATAGATCTGAACTTCACCCATACAAATCTACTATAAAGTCCTAAAAGCCTTATCTATTAAGGGATGCAAAGATTAGAGGCATATTTCCTAAAATAGTAGTCATGTATATAGAGCGTCTTCCGGTGGAGAAATTCTCCGTAACGGGTTGTGTTCACTCTTACCATTGAGGGAATCGGCCCCCGCATAGGCTGATCCTCTCTTCCCCCCACACCGCTAACTGCGTTCCAAGCCCCGTCAATCTTCCCCGCTTTAGCATTAACAGCGATTAATTTACCCTTTCCCCGGTTATTTTTATCCCCAACAAACACTAAGACTTTAGGATACTTTGTATAATTAATCTTAGTCTCTTTAACAATAGTTTTAACTCTTGTTTATGGTTGAGAACTAACAGCAACGAGTCCAGAAAATGGAAAAAGAAATAAGGAAGCGATCGCGGCAATAATTAGCCAAGGATAATAGAGTCTAAAACTAGCGACGATAAGGAGCAATAGGGACTTCTGGGATTGTGTAGCCTTGGTTTGTTTCTTCATGCCTCAGATTCTCATTAATATCTTTTAGGATGGAAACAGAGAAACTAAACCCAAAAAGCAAAATGATAATGACAGCAACTAAAAGATGTTCACAAGTGATAGGAGGCTCAGGTTTGCAAGCCGGTAAATTTTTCCGACGGAACATAATTAAACTCTCTTAAATTAAGGTTGTGGATAGCCTAAAAGGGGTTCTACAGTATATACACCGAAATTGTAGAATATCAAGATTTTTTAGCAAATAATGCTAATTAATGTTAAAAATAGTTGCTTTTGGTTGACTTGACATGATATTCTATACACAGTGGAAAAGGTCTGCCCCTGTAACATCGTTTTTATATGTAAAATAGTCAGTCAATAAAACAGTCTCAGAAAAAAACATAAAATGCCAACGGAGTCGCAACTATTAAAGTGCTTAGTTTTATGTCAAACTCTCTCTAATTGTTATCAACCCATTCAATTAATTCGCTATGATGAGATAAGAAAAGAAATTTTTATTATCGCTGGAGAACTAGGAAGTATAGAAATTACCATTTTTGAACAAGGACAATGGAGATATGATGTCACCGAAACATAATTTTAAAGAAATGAGTCTTTCCCAACTGAAAAGGTATATTTTATCTCATAGAGATGATCAAGAAGCTTGGGAAGAATTTGCCAGTCGTGAACGACCGAATGCTATTTATTTTAACACAGACATATCATTAGATAGCCAAACAGAACAATTACAAGAACTTCTACAAAATGATTATTGATTAAGATAAAGCGATCGCTAATAACGAATTATATCGTTAATAGTTTTGTAAGGTGGGCAAAATTTTTTACATTATCAGTAGGTGACATAATTTTTTAATTTGCCCACCCTACCATTTATTTCCACTTGCTACAATCAGGAGGCGTTTCAGGATCACTGGCTTTATCTTGTTTCAGTTCTTCAATATAAGTTTTATTCGGTTCTTCATCTATTATCCATTTTTTATTTTCATAATCATAATAACCTTTATAAAATGCTTGATCCCAATAACAAGTTGATTTAATTTGAGCAGGAGTCAGATTTTTGGTGTTTATTAAGTAAGCATATTTGAGGTTGGCTTTGTAAAGTTTGGCATATTTGAGGTTAGCATCTTCGAGATGGGCATCTTCGAGGTTGGCATTTTCAAGGTAGGCATTTTCGAGGTTGGCTTTGTAAAGTTTGGCATTTTCGAGATCGGCATCTTTGAGGTTGGCATTTTCAAGGTAGGCATTTTCGAGGTTGGCTTTGTAAAGTTTGGCTTTGTAAAGTTTGGCATCTTTGAGCTAGGCATTGTAGAGATTGACATAGTTGAGGTTGGCATCTTCGAGTTTGGTATTTTCGAGTTTGGTATTTTCGAGGTTGGCTTTGTAGAGATCTGCATAGTTGAGATAGGTATTTTCGAGGTTGGCATTGTTGAGGTTGGCATTGTAGAGTTTGGCATTGTAAAGTTTGGCATTGTAAAGTTTGGCATTGTTGAGGTTGGCATTGTTGAGGTTGGCATTGTTGAGGTTGGCATTTTCAAAATTAAAATAGGCTAATGATTTCCCTGCTTTAGCCAATCGTTCTAATGCGTCTCGCCTCCCTGGACAATATTCCGTTTTTTCTGGACAGTTTCGTAAGAATCTTTTATCTGCATTCAGTTGAACCTCTCGAAACCCCAAATAACCAACGATCACAGTTCCAATCAAAGGAATAATCAAAAATAACCCCACAGCTTGAACCCGACTTCTGAGTTGATGTTTTGCACTATTGTCTAAAAACCCTAGTGCTAGGGTTGATAAGGTCAAAGACTGTTGCTTCTGACGACATTCCTTTAACCGTCGTCCCTGCAATAAATACTCATTTTTATATCCTTGACTGCGCCACTCTTTCGCCAAATCGTCAATCTTTCGCTCTTCCCGTAACTGTTCCCGACTCTCATCTAACCATTTCCGCAATAGTTCCCAATGACTTATTAATGCTTCGTGTACCACGTCTATTTCAGTTGGGTTGGGGGTGGGGAGTGTGGGGAGTGTGGGGGGATGAGTTTTGCTGTTTGTTTCAGGGTTATCCGTTTTTCTGTCTGTAACAATTAATTTCTCATCAGCTAATAACTGTACCATTTCATCAATAGACGCTTGATCATGGTTTGCTGTCACTAAATCAGCTTTTAACACCCGTCTACGAGTGTCTTCTGTCCCTTCTCCCAACTGCGTTAGGTTGAGAAAAATATGTTTCGCGGTTAACTGTTGCGCTTCAGTAAGACGGTTATAAACATCCGTTGCGCGTTTGTTGAGACTGCCGGCAATTCTACCAAGATTGATATAGTTAGCTAAGGTTAACCCCTGATGATCTCGTTGTTTCCATAACTCCGTTAAAGCGTCTTGCAATAAGGAAAGATTACTAGGAGAATCTTGAATATCTTTGAGTATTTCGTTAATTAATACCGGTTCGATGGGTAATTTAACCCGTTTTGCTGGTTTGGTAATGGCACGCAATAGTTCCTCTTGTTTCATGGGAGTCACAGAAACAAGATTTTCCTCTATCTGCTGACTCAACCCGCTATAGGTTTCTTCCACACATTTACCAAAAAAGTCAGCACGCATAGCAATGATAACCTTAAGTTTACCGTTGCATTTTTCCACTGCACCTAATAAACAGTTAATAAAGCGTTCTCGTTCTGCTTTATCGGGACATAAAGTAAAAATTTCCTCAAATTGGTCAATTATTAATAGAACTTTTGGTGCGTTTGTGGTTTGGATGAGACGTTTTAAGCCATCGGAACCCTGTTTTAGTAAGCTTTCTGCTGTTGCCAACTGTTGCGATCGCTGAATACGAGATAAATTAGGATCAAGAAACCCTAGTGCTAGGGTTTCCATCGGTTTGTTTCCAGGCAGCATAATTTTAACTTCCCAGTCAGCCGAACCCTGCAACGTCAATCCTTGTTTTAACTGGTATAGCACCCCTGCCCGAATCACGGAGGATTTACCGCTTCCTGATGCACCAAGCACCGCTAAAAAAGTTTTTTGACTTATTTTTCCTAAAAGTGTTTTTGTGAGGGTTTCTCGTCCAAAGAAAAAATGATGATCCTCCAATTCAAAATATCGTAATCCTTTATAGGGGCAAATGTCGCTTATTTCAGGGGTTTCAGGGGTTTCTAGTGTAATTTTCTCCTTATAAGTTAAGGGGATGGGTTCCCCTAAATTAGTAAAAATTGGGTGTTGGAGATTGCCTTTTATTTGTTTAATTTGTTCATTGATATAGTTACTTAAGCTTAGGGTTGTTACCCAGTTTTTATCATATTGATCGGGGTTTAAACCATCTAAAATAAGTTTAGTTAAAACACTGTATTTACTATTGAGATCAGGATGTGCTTCTTCAAACTCTCTTGATGCTGCAATGAAACATCTGTCTCGCCCTTTTCCTATTTCTTGGGGGTTGGCTTCACTAAAATCTAAAAATTCTCCACTATGACAACAATCTAACCAGATAATTTGTTGTTTGATGGGACTTTCTTGTAATAATTCTCGTAACCATTTCAAAGGTAAACCATTAAATTCTCTGTCGGGACGAACATCACTGGTACATAAAAAACCTTCCGTTATTCCTTCTGTTTTTCTAATTCCATGACCTGAAAAATAAAATAAAGCTGTATGTGGTCATAATAGTTTACAATAACAATATTCAATAATTTCAGTTTAAACTAAAATTCTATAACTCATCAAACCTTTAACATTATGACAAAATTAACCCCGATCAAATTAGATGATAATACAATTATTTATTTAGAGACTAACGAAGAGATTAATATTACCACTGAGGATAAAAATATTGTGGAAGAAACCAGAGAAAGTTTAGGAAAAGAACCCAAAGGAATAAAAGATATTTTTTCGAGAACTTCTCCTATAGAAAATGATGTTTCTTCAGAAGAACAAATAGAACATAACTTGCCTTCTATTGCTAATACCATTAAAGCTTATACAGAATATACATTAAATGCGTTTAAAGAAGTTGACAATGCTAATATTGATAAAGTTACTTTGGAATTTGGCATTAAAGTGATGGGGAAAATAGGTGTTCCTTACGTTACAACTTCCGCAGATAGTCATTTAAAAATTACAGTTGAATGTTCTTTAAAATAACTAAATAGTTAGTTAATAAAATCTACACTTTCTACTGATGATTTTAAAGTAATGTTTTAATTCCTAAACTAATTAAATAAGCGACTCCAGAAACTAAAATAATCGTCGCACCTGATGTAATATTAAAGAAATATGAAAACAGCAATCCAAGGGTTGTAAATAACATTCCTAGGATAATAGAAGCGACCATAATATATTTAATATCTTTCAAGAATTGCCCTGCGATCGCTGCTGGAATGGTTAATAAAGCAATCACTAAAATTAATCCGACAACTTGCATCACCATCACCACTGTTAAAGCAATCGCACCTACTAATAATAAATATAAACTATCTACTGGAACATTCCGAGTTATGGCAAAAGTTGGATCAAAAGAAATAGCTAAAAATTCTTTATAAAATAAGCTAACGACCAAAATAATAATCACATCTAATACTAACATGATTAGTAAATTTTCTTGAGAAACAGTTAAAATACTCCCAAATAAATAACTCATTAAATCAGCTTTATATCCTGGAGTTAAATCAATTAAAATAATGCCGATCGCCATTCCAACCGCCCACATTACCCCAATTAAACTATCAGCCCTTTGTTCAGTTTTCCTTACAACTAATCCCATACCTAAAGCAGATAATAAAGCAAAAAATATTGCACCAATAATAGGATTAATCTTTAAAAAATAACCTAAACCAATTCCTCCATAAGCAGCGTGGGCAATACCACCACTAATAAAAACGATACGATTAATAACGACAAAAGTGCCAATGATACCACAAGCAATACTAACCAATATTCCCGCAAAAAGAGCATTTCTCATGA
Source organism: Crocosphaera sp. (assembly GCA_030064955.1). Classification (GTDB taxonomy): domain Bacteria; phylum Cyanobacteriota; class Cyanobacteriia; order Cyanobacteriales; family Microcystaceae; genus Crocosphaera. The sequence goes on along the minus strand of JASJDW010000018.1, from coordinate 15,125 downwards.
AATCAAATTGCAGTAGTTCTCTAACTGTTTCTAACATTTTAATTATTAATTATTCATGATAATGTAACGGACAATCATGGTTAGAAAGTACCCGATGAGGAACCCCATGTGCAATTAAATCCACAGGACATTGATAAGTTTGTTCTATTGTTTCCCTGCTGAGAGGAGGATCTCCATGAAAAAAGAGACGATGGTTAAGACAGCCTACGGTTTTAACATAAGCTGAAATTGCACCAATATCATGAGAAATCATGACAATTGTAATAAATTGATTTAATTCTTTCAATAACTCATAAATACTGGTTTGTCGTTGGGGATCGACACTGGCTGTTGGTTCATCTAATAATAGTATATTGGGTTCTGATGCCAATGCCCGCGCAATATACACCCGTTGACGTTGGCCACCCGATAATTCAGCGATGGGGCGATCGCGTAATTCTAGCATTCCTACCTGTTCTAAGGTACGATTGACGATAATCTCATCTTTAGGGTTATAACGTTGCAATAAACCCCGTTTTCCTAGTCTTCCCATCCGCACAACGTCAGCTACTTGTATAGGAAACTCACGATCTAATTCTACCAATTGAGGAACATAACCAATATAACGTCTTCCTTTACTAACCGTATTACCTAAAATTTTTACAGTTCCTTGATAGGGTTTAATTAAACCTAATAGGATTTTAAATAATGTTGTTTTTCCTCCACCATTAGGACCAATTAACCCGACAAAATCTCCTTCATGAATCTTTAGGGTAATATCTTCTAAAATGGGGTCTTTATTATATTTTGCCCAAACAGCTTCAAGATTAATGATTTCACTTTTCATAATTTTATACTATTTATTGTTGTCTTCTTTTAAAACTTTTGCAAAAGTTTGAGAAACTTCTAATAAATTGCTAGACCAATTTTCAGAAAGGGGACTAATTAATAACACTTCTCCATTGATTTCTTTGGCGAGGGTTTCTGCTGATTGACTACTTAATTCTGGTTGAGCAAATATTATCCTAATATCCTCTTTTTTGGCTTCTTTAATTAATTCAGCTAATTCTGCTGCACTGGGTTCTTGTCCCCCCACTTCAACAGGGACTTGAGTTAGGTTATATTCCTTAGCAAAGTAACCCCAAGCCGGATGAAAAACAATAAACTTACGTTGTTCTAGGTTATCCAAGTTCTTTCTAATTTTACCATCTAACTCCTCAATTTCCTGTAAAAAATTATTGAGATTAGTTTGATAGGTTTCTTGGTGTTTTGGATCGAGTCTAACTAGGGTTTCATAAATTGTTTGTGTTTGAATTTTCACTAATCTTGGAGATAACCAAATGTGAGGATCAAGGTTTATTTCTTCTTCATTATGATCGTGATGATCGTCGTGATCATGACCATGATCATGATCCATCATCGTTAATCTTTCAATTCCTTCTGTTGAGTCTACTGTTAACATTTTAGGGTTGGCTTGGCTAATGCGATCCATCCATACCTTTTCAAAAGGTACCCCAATAGCAATATAAGCCTCTGCTTCACTTAAAGCTTGTAATTGTTGGGGTTTGGGTTCATAGGTATGGGGAGTTACCCCTGGTTCTACCATTACGTTAACTTTAACGCGATCGCCCCCTATTTTGTTAACAAAATATTTCTGGGGCATAATACTTACAGTAATGTCTAATGGATCTTGATCGTTAGTTTGTTCCTGGTTATCATTGTTGTTAGTCTCAGAATTGACTGCATCTGTCGTATCTGTGGAAGTACATCCTGTTATACTATTGATACTCACAATTAGGGTTAAGAGGATCGTAGATAGCCATTTCTGAGAAGGGTTCATAGATTCAGGAAAAAGCAATAATAATAATCATTATCATTATTAAAACATAAAAACAACAGACAGGGCTAGACCTGTCTGTTAAAGATAGAAGAGTTACAGTAGGGTTAAACTGAATTAAAAGTTCATTTCAGCAGCTTGTACTCGTTCTACCTGTTTCTTCTTAATGACTAAAAGAATTTGGGCTAACATGATACCGGCTAAAAAGATGACTAACCCTGTAATACGTCCAGGACTTTGTAGAACAACTTCTGCATCTTTTTGTCCAAAACCACCCACATTAGGATTATCAGTTAAAGCTTGACCAGCTTCAACTTCCATCCCTTCAGAAACCATTAATTGAGGGCCAGCGGGGATAGTTTCGTCTATATCTCCATCTGTGGTAGCGATGGTGACGATGTAACTACCATCTTCTTGATCGGTAATTTTGCTAATGGTTCCCGCTTGAGACGCTTTAAAAGCGTTATTATTGCTAGGTTGTCCTGTGGGATAAATTTGACCCCGGCCACGGTTAGCCCCTAAATGAACTTGATATTTACCGAAGTTAATATTTTTATCATTAGCTGGATCAGGAGATAACACAGGGAAAACAATCTCTTGATATTGTTCCCCAGGTAAAGGACCAACGATCACCACATTCTCTTGATCTTCACGATAGGGTTGAAAATAGAGACTACCCACTTCTTCCTTAATGTCTTCAGGAATGCGATCGGGGGGAGCAATTTTAAACCCTTCAGGTAACATTAAAACAGCCCCTACATTGAGGCCGCCTTTAGAACCATCTCCTAGAACTTGTTGGGAGTCGAGATCGTAAGGAATTTTAACCACAGCTTTAAACACTGTGTCAGGTAAAACAGATTGAGGAATTTCTACTTCAGCAGGTTTTTCTGCTAAGTGACAGTTAGCACAAACAATACGTCCTGTTGCTTCTCTAGGGGTTTCTGGGGCGGTTTCTTGGGCCCAGAAAGGATAAGCTGAAGCAGTTTGACTAAAAGTGAAACCATTACCAATAGATAAAGCAACCGTTGCCAAGGCGATCAGGAAAGATCGCAGTAAAATTTGCTTACCCTTAGACCAAATTGCCGAAAAATCGGATATTCTCATTGCTCAGTCAAAATTATGTAATTCTTAAACAGTAGGGGGGGTCAATTAGTTACTACAAATTAGAATTGAGAATTTAGAATTAATCAAATATTCTGCATTCTGCATTCTTAATTCTGTTCTAAGCCCACCAGGGATTTTCATCGGTGCGGAAGTCAGTTTCAGTCCATTCGCTAAAGACAACCTTATCACCCTCAGTTACATTAACATGGGCTAAGGCTAACGATAGGGGAGCAGGACCACGAACGACTTTACCCTGAGCATTGTATTGAGAACCATGACAGGGACACATAAACTTGTCTTCACTGGCATTCCAGGGAACCACGCAGCCTAAGTGAGTACAAACGGCGTTGATCCCATAGTCAGCAATAGCATTATCTCCTTCAACCACTAGGTAAGTGGGATCACCTTTTAACCCTTGAGCTAAAACGCGATCGCCTACATTGTGACTTGCCAGAAAGTCAGTAGCAATCACATCATCACCCAAGGCATCTTTGGCAGTTACACCGCCACCGGCTCCGCCACTGGAAGGGGGAATAAAATATTTCACCACAGGATACAAAGCACCAGCAGCAACGCCAGTAATGGTTCCAAAGGTGAGTAAGTTCATAAATTGGCGACGCCCCATATCGGGGACATCGGATGAACCAGATACTTGTGTCATAACGATTGATGGATGGATCTAGGTTAGTTAGCAGATTGAGAATTTAATCTCAGCAATTACAGGTTGTACGTTTTAAAAGAATATGATGGCAACCATGTTTTAGACAAGGAGATGACCAAAATTTTCGTCTCTTTTAATAGATAGAGTTTGGCAGTCTACAGAGTCCACATTAAATTATTACAGAAATTCGTTAATAATCGATAAGAACTTTAATCAAAAGATCTCAGTTCACGAAGTACGTTGAGCCATCAATTTTTTCATGGTTTCTTTAAATTCGGCAATTTGTTCGGGTTGGGGTTCGGTTTCCTGCCAACTTTCCCGTTGACTTAATTGTTCTATCCAAGCAGTTAATTGAGGATAGGGAGATAAAGATACACCCATTTGAGGAAGAAATCCTACGATGGTTCCTGCTACGATATCTCCCAGCGTTAGACTATGACCAACGATATAAGAGCGATCGCCCATAGATTGCTCAAAAAATTTAAGCACCGTAGCTACTTTTTCTTGAGCTTGGCTTTGGGTAGATTCATCTAAGGTAACAAATCCCATACTTTGACGAATCAAAGGGGTTGTGGCGGGTAATAATTCATTAAGGGTAACTAAGTTGATCATCTTAACTGTCCCTAACCCTTGAGGATCACTAGGAACCAGGGCAGGGTTAGGATATTTAGCTTCAAGGTAATCTAAAATAGCGAGAGATTCAAAGAGGCTAAACTCCCCATCCACCAAGACAGGGATGTGATGAAAGGGGTTAAGAGCTAAAAAGTTGGGGGTTAATTGATCTCCGTCCAGTTTCATCGGCACTAATTCAAACGATAGCCCTTTTTCTAATAAAGCTATCCAAACACGACGGGAATTAAAGGAAATGGGTAAATGATAAAGTTTTAACATAGCTATGTCTTCTGGCCTTTCTCAACCATTAATGACATAGCTAGAGAGCATTTATGAGAAATTTACTTTAAGAATTGTGAAGTTGTGCTGATGAAGAGAATCAATTTTTATCCCTGAAAAAATCCCTCATTGCCTACTGTAATCGAAAGTTTAAGGATCAGGAATTATGGTATCGTTGATAATGCCGTAATGCGTGCAAAGATTAATATACCCACAAAATCATAATTTGCAGGAGAACAATGGTAAAACGATTCATTCTGATGGCGATCGCTGCTATCTTCTTCTTTTTACAATTTCCCATCCATAATGCCAGTGCCTTAGAATTAACCGAGGAAACTCGTACCATCCCCTTAAACGAAGAAGGGGAAATGGCCACTCTGAGTAGTCAACAAATTACCAACGGGAATAGACTGTTTATTCGTGAATGTACCCAGTGTCACTTACAAGGGAAAACCAAGACCAATAATAACGTTAGTCTGGGGCTAGAAGACTTGGCTGGGGCTGAACCGCCTCGTGATAATGTGTTAGCGATCGTAGATTACTTAAAATATCCGACCAGTTACGATGGAGAAGACGACTACACTGAATTGCACGTTAACGCTTCTCGTCCCGATCTTTATCCAGAATTAAGAGACTTCACCGAAGAGGATCTTTATGATGTGGCTGGTTATGTCTTAGTTGCACCCAAATTAGATTCTTACTGGGGTGGTTCAATTTACTTCTAACCTTTCTTCTAGAGGCAATTTGAGTTCATTTTTAACTTCATCTCTCTAGTTTGTCTAGGGAGATTTTTTTTGTTATTTTCATCTTAATTGTTAAACTTGATTTGAGTAATTTTATTTTTGACTTCTGACTTCTAAAAGATGGTTCCTTTAAACGATAACAACCCCACAGAAAGAACTGCTTATGTTACCTATGGATTGATTATTATTAACGTTTTAGTTTTCTTCAAAGAAATTAGTTTAAGTTCCCAAGAACTGTCGCAATTTTTCCAGTATTATGCCATTGTCCCTAAACAGTTAACTGCCGGCTTTAATGGAGTTGATTTTTATCATCCCATTCCAGAATGGATGACCCTTCTTACTTCTCAATTTCTCCATGCTGGTTTTTTACACATTGCAGGAAATATGTTATTTCTGTGGATTTTTGGTAATAATGTGGAGGATAAATTAGGTCATGTTAAATATTTATTTTTTTATCTTACTTGTGGGGTGTTAGCTGGTTTAAGTCAATGGTATTTTTCCCCTTATTCTGACATACCTTCCCTTGGTGCCAGTGGAGCGATCGCAGGAGTGATGGGGGCTTATATTTTACGCTTTCCTAAAGCCCAAATTTTAACCTTAATTCCCTTGGGAATTTTTATCACCACCATTAGAGTTCCTGCTATCTTCTTTTTAGGATTTTGGTTTATACAGCAAGCAATCTATGGTGTTGCTAGTTTGAATGTCCAAACTAATGTAGGGATGGAAAGTGGTGGAGTTGCTTATTGGGCCCATGCAGGTGGGTTTGTGTTTGGATTTATTTTGGGACCATTATTAGGATTATTTGACGATAAAAATCGTTACATTAAATAGCCAGATCTTTCTCGCCTTCTATACGTATTTTTATCCTGATGCAAAATGGGAGTAAAAGGGTAAGATCAAAAGAGAGTAGAATTTTCTGTGAATAACTCCTTTTGACGTTTTTTCAGTATTTTTAACTAAAAATTATGCTCTTATTGCTGTTCCATCTTGGGGATGAAAGGTATGCCATTGACAGCACAAAAGTTGTGGAGATTATTCCCCAAGTGCTGCTTAGAAAGCTATATCAGGCCCCAAAATACGTAGCTGGGGTATTTAATTATCGCAGTAAAATCGTACCAGCCATTGATTTATGTTACTTAATTGGGGATTATCCCTGTCGTCATTGTCTGAGTACAAGGATTATCATCGTAAATTATCCTATGCCTGACGGCACAACTCGCTACCTTGGCCTAATGGCAGAACGAGTAACGGATACCCTTTATAAGTCAAAAAGCGAATGGATTCCCACAGAAGTCACCTCTGAAGTGGTAGCTTACTTGGGAGAAATGATTCCTGAAAAAGACGGTATGATTCAAAGACTACGGATTGATAAGTTACTCTCGAATGCTCAAAGAACCTGGTTGTTACCTGAAAATCGCTCACAGTAATGCCTCGATAAATTTTGGGACTTCTGATTCAATGCCAATACAACCAGCTTATGGAATGATTTTCATTAATAAACACAGACAAAAAAGATTAATTGATCATTTTTCGTCGATCATTGATAATAAATAAGGAATTGTCAAGCACAAAAGAAGGAATAAATGCTCAAAGCTGGAATCGTTGGACTCCCTAATGTTGGTAAATCAACCCTATTTAATGCTCTGGTTGCCAATGCCAAAGCAGATGCAGCTAACTTCCCCTTTTGTACCATTGAGCCCAATGTAGGGGTCGTCTCGGTTCCCGATGAACGATTAGCCGTCTTAGCTGAACTTTCTCAGTCTGAGAAAATTGTTCCCACTCGCATCGAATTTGTAGATATTGCTGGTTTAGTTCAAGGTGCATCAAAAGGGGAAGGACTCGGCAATCAATTTTTGGCTAATATACGGGAAGTAGATGCCATTGTTCACGTGGTGCGGTGTTTCGATGATGATGATATTATTCATGTATCTGGTTCCGTTGATCCAGGTAGGGATATTGAAGTGATTAATCTAGAACTGGCTCTGGCTGACCTTGCTCAAGCAGAAAAACGTCTAGAACGGGTGAAAAAGCAAGTTAAGGGCAAAAAAGAAGGTCAAGAGGAAATACCTGCCTTAGAGAAGATTGTCGCTGCGCTCAATGAAGGAATGGGAGCGCGTCATGTAGAATTAACTGAAGAAGAAGAAGAATTAATTAAGTCCTTGGGACTCCTTACCCGTAAACCCATCATTTACGCAGCCAATGTGTCAGAGGATGACTTAGCAACGGGAAATGATTGGGTAGAGGAAGTCAAGAAAATTGCTGAAGCGGATAAAGCTAAAGTGGTAATTGTTTCTGCTCAAGTGGAATCAGAATTAGTTGAAATTCCCGATGAAGAAAAAGCAGACTATTTAGAAGCTTTAGGAGTCAAAGAAGGAGGATTACAATCCTTAATTAAAGCAACCTATGAACTATTAGGACTGAGAACCTATTTAACCACTGGACCCCAAGAAACTCGCGCATGGACTATTCATGCGGGTATGAAAGCACCCCAGGCGGCCGGGGTTATTCATACAGATTTTGAGAGGGGGTTTATTCGCGCTGAAACCGTGTCTTATGAAGATTTAGTGACCTGTAAAACCATGACCGTTGCCAAAGAAAAAGGGTTAGTTCGTAGTGAAGGGAAAGAGTATGTGGTACAAGAAGGGGATGTGATGTTATTTCGATTCAATGTTTAGTTTTGCGAAATTATCAAGTAAAAACAGTCCAAGATATTCTTGGACTGCCTTAAAGAGTAGCCGATGCAGTGTAAGGCATCAAAAATACGGCTAACTCTTTTTACGGAGACACTTTAAAAAGTTTGTATCGTTAACAGTTTATTAAACTTGTTGCCTATTGTAACTTAAGTGACCCGTGATGATTGGTTTTGTTCCCATACCTCAGAGAAATACTTATCACCAATTCAAAGAACTTGGGCCCTTAACCATGCAATAGGAAGATAGACCATTTTCTTGGGAGTTTTGACAAAAGCCCGTTGATTAAATACATCATAATCATTGGCTTCAATAACATCAAGAATGCCTTGATATAACATTAAAGCTGCCCAAACTGGCCAACGAGAATCTCTTGAAAGAATACGAATACCCCGTTCTGCATCTTTATAATATTGTCGGGCCCGTTGAATCTGAAAACCCATCAATTCTCGCCAGCGATCGTCAATTACCCCTTTTAATAAATCTGTTTCTGTATAATTAAAACGATCTAAATCTTCTAAGGGTAAATAAATCCGTCCCCGTTGAGCATCTTCTCCCACATCTCGTAAGATGTTGGTTAATTGATTAGCAATCCCCAAAGCGATCGCTTCTTCTTTAGGAATATAATGTTCCAATTGTTTATTCCAAGGTCCGATGGAAGGGTGTTTTTCCACTCCCAAAACAGCATTAGACATTAATCCTACGGTTCCGGCTACCCGATAGCAATACAGTTTGAGATCGTCAAATGTCTCATACCGGTTGCGATATAAGTCCATTTGTTGTCCTGCAATCATATCTTCAAAGGGTTCTATTTCCACTGGAAACCGTTGTAAGGTATCCACTAGCGCAACATCTTCATCATCCAAGGGATGGCCGTTAAATAGGCATTCAAGATGATCTTGCCACTGTTGCAGGGTTTCTGGGGTGGTAAATTGGGCTTGTGGGCCATCCACTAACTCATCGGTACGGCGACACCAAACATAGATCGCCCAAATCGCTCGTCGTTTTTCTGGTGGCATTAACAGGGTTCCCAGATAAAAGGTTTTAGAATATTTCTGGGTAATTTGGCGACAGCGTTCGTAGGACTCTTCCACAGAGGCCAGCATTTTAGGGGGTTGGGGACGTTTAGGCAATTGTAGCATTCAGCACAAGCAGAATGATTTTCTATAGTAAAAGGATATAATCGAGTTGTTAACTGTTAGACTCTTAGCATTGTCCCATTCATTGACCGTTTCGTCATTATTTTGGGCAACAGTTCAGTCTAACTCACAGCCAAAATCTTATACTAAAGAGGCTTCTTTGGTCGCTTCAGAGGTTGATAGGGACATCTTCGCTGGATAATCTTGCGCTAGGGTTTGCGCTGCTAATTTTCCTGACAAAACAGCCCCTTCCATGCTTCCTAGATATTTTTGCATGGTAAAGTCTCCTGCTAAGTAGAAGTTAGCAATGGGGGTCTTTTGAGAAGGACGATACGCTTGTCTTCCAGGGGTGGCCTTGTACACAGAACGGGGGGTTTTAACTACGTGGTATTTGAGCAGTTTTGCTTTATCTTCCCCGGTAAAGTGTTGCGGGAAGAGTTTTTCGATTTCTGCCATGGTCGCTTCAAGGATGGCTTCATCGGAAGCGGTAATCCAATCTTTTGCTGGAGCTAACACCAACTCTAACATGGAGCGATCGGGGTTAGCATATTCTTTACAGGTGTTACTCATGTCCGCATAGACACTGAGTAAATCGGAACGGGAGAACAATAAGTGATCGATATCGGTGAGTTTGCGATCAAACCAGAGATGGAGGTTAATCACAGGAACCCCTTCCAACCCTTCTAATTTCTTAAATTCGTCCAGTTGTTGCCAAGGTTTAGGTAATATGACCTTCAAGGGGTCAACAGGCATGGCAGACACATATAAGTCCGCTTTAAACAGTTGATCTGCTTCGCCATTGAGTCCTCTAAGGAGAAACCCTTTCACCGTATTATCGTCGTTGAGTAAAATTTCTTTTAATGGGGCATTTAATCTCACTTCTCCACCCCTTTCAGTAATATAGTCAACGATGGGTTGGCACAGTCTTTCGGTGGGGGAACCATCCAGAAAAGCCATTTTTGAACCATTTTTCTCTTGTAAGAAGCGGTTGAGGGCGGTTAAGAGAATGGTGGCTGAGATTTCATCGGGGTTAATGAAGTTTAACGCCTTGGACATGGCAATAAATACTTCTTTTTCTACTCTAGCAGGAATATTCTGTTTTTTAAGCCACTCAGACCAAGAATACTGATCCATCTCTTCGACGTAGCTTTGTCCCCGTACAATGGCAGGAAGTAATCCTAAGCCGAATTTAATTTTTTCTTCCCAGGTCAACATATCGTTATTGCGTAAAATAGCCACAATACCGTTGACTGGGGCAGGAATATCGGGAAAATCAAACCGTGAATAGGTTCCAGGGGTGTCTGGTTGGTTGAAGATCATCGTGTGTTCCTTCCACTGGAGGCGATCTTCAATTCCCAGTTCTTTGAATAATTGCAGTATATTGGGATAAGCCCCAAAAAAGATGTGTAGTCCGGTTTCGTACCAGTCTCCATCTTCGTCTTTCCAGGCGGCTACCTTACCACCGAGAACGTTTCTTCTTTCTAGGACAATAGGGGTGTGTCCCGCATCAACGAGATATTTGGCACATGAAAGGCCGGCTAACCCTGCTCCGGCGATCGCAACTCGCATCTATTTTTACTATTCTCTCTATAAGGTTTATACGTTGTACTCATTATACTTTGCATTTCGTTACATTTTATTCAGATTTTGAAATTTTCTTGATTTCATCTCTTTGAGTGAGGCAGAAAGCAGGGGAAGTAGGCAGCAGGGGACGCTAACCCATTGAGTATCAAAATCCTGATTTAAAGCTTGTTTCAGACTAATGAGACGGACAATTTTCTGAGACCGATATTGCAATAAAATTTGTCATCAGAGAATTGGGTAGAAACTCCGTCCTCTAACTGTAGCTTACAATAAGGAGCTAAAGTCGGTTGTTTATATAAGTCTCTATAAAAGCCATGATAAAAATTACTTCTATTAGCTTAACTGCCCTATTGACAGCATTTGGGATTGTTTTACCACTCAAAGCTGAAAATCTAGCCCATTTAACTCAATTATTATCCACCAAACAATGCCAACTCTGTGATTTGACTGGTTCGGGTTTAGTAATGGCTGATCTGTCTGGGGCCTCATTAATTGGGGCAAATTTAGCTGGGGCCAACCTATCTCAAGCTAATTTAGCCGGTGCCGATCTCAGAGGGGCAAACTTGACCGGTGCTTCTTTGTACGGTGCCAATTTAACCGGTGCTAATTTAAGCAGTGCTATTTTACAGGGAACCGATTTAAGGGACTCCTATCTAACCAATGCTAACTTGACTGGTACGAGCTTAGCCCAAGCTTATGTACAAGGGGCCAAAGGAATTTCTCAAAATGCAGGAACCCCAGAACTTTTCTATGGATGGGGTTTAATCGAAACCAAAGAAGGCAATTATCAAGAGGCGATCGCCCATCATAATAAAGCGTTAATTTTAGATTCGGAATTTGCCCCTGCATATTTAGCTCGGGGTTATGCTTTATTGCGGTTAGGGAATGAAAATGGAGCCATTCTCAATGCAAAAATGGCTTCTCAACTGTACGAAAAACAAGAAAATAGTCAAGGACAGGAATTGGCCGATAGTTTTGTCAATAAGATTGAAGCCGTGCAAGAAGCGAGAAGAAAAGGAGGAGGAACTCCCGGTTTAGACAATATTGTTCGGGGTGTCGCTTCTTTAGCGTTACAGTTTTTACTGAAAGGAGGAATTTAAGGGTTTAAATGAATTTAACCTGTAGGGTGGGCAATATTTAAAATAGTGTCTGGAGCAGATCTTTTAGCTTTTTATTAGCATTGCCCACCTTATGTTAATTGATAACTGCCTAGACGTTAGGGTGGGCAAAGTTTTCTACTTTACGAGTAATCCAGATAAATCTCTAGTTTGCCCACCCTACAAAGCTGTTATTTTCTACTGAGTTCTCTACAGATTTAATATTATTATTAACTAAGTATTTTTAATTGGGAAATGTATCAATGAGTACAGGGCAAAACAACTTCAATCAATTAATAACTGTTTCTAATTTTTTGACGGAAGCATTAAGTTTTGAAGAGAATGATCTTGTTAAAAATATTGCTCAAGTTGTAGGACAAGTAACACCTTGGGCTAAAGATATTGCTAATAATGCGCCTTGGGTTAAAGATTTTGCAGAAGCTGCTGGTGCGGGAGTTCCGTTAGTGGGGTTTTTCCTCAAATATGCTCAGTTATTGCTGCTGGAAAGAGATCCCAATAAACAGGGTTATAATGCTTGTACTTTGGCTTATAATCGCGCAGTGGAAGAGGTTTTTCTTGCTCGAAGCATGGAAATTCAGCATATTAAGCCTTTTGGAAATCCTACAATACTCAGTGACAAAAACCCTGATGAGATTGATATGACAGGGTTTAAGTTAAATAATGCTTTATCTCATGAATTTATTCTTTATGCTGATGGAGTTTTCTGTGAATTTACTCAGGTTATCGCATTAGAAGATAATTTAACCAATCAGTTATCCTATCGTATTAAACAGTCTTTTTTAAGAAATTTACGCTTATTATTAGTTCATCCCAATACAGAAAAAGAATTTGCTGCTTTTCGGGAATTAATATCCTTAGATAATAATCAAGCAGAACTTCAGAAAATTTTAGATTTACATTTATACTATCAATCTTGGCTTTTTAACGAGAAAAAAGTTTTTCAACAAGAATCTTTTGCTTTAAATCATATTTATCTGGAAACAGAATGTGGTGTATTAAAGTATTCAGAAATTAAGCATCAAGAAAAGAATAAGTCTGAAGAACTTTCAGATAGAGAAAATAATCAAAAAAGAAAAAATCCTTTCTCAGAAAAAGATAGCGATCGCAGAGATTTATTAACGACTGTGATAGATTATATCGGAGATCCTAACTTCAATGAACCCATTGTTATTCAAGGGGTTGCTGGTTCAGGAAAATCGTCTTTTACCCTGCGATTGGTGGATGAATTAAAAGAGCAAGGTTGTTTTCCTATTCGCATTTTATTAAAAGATTTAAGTTTAAGAGATCAGTTAGAAGATGCCGTACCATTAGCTCTTCAGTTTGGAGAAAAAGCGTTTAAAGATTATAGTTGGAAACCCACATTTGATCCTGCATGGTTCTCTGAATTAGTGAGTCCTAAAAATAGTGAACCACCGATATTATTTGGTGAACAAAAAACGCCCATTTCTCCTTATATTTTTATCTTCGATGGATGGGATGAAATCAGTACAGGAGCTAATCAAGGATTTAGGGACAGTATTGATCAAGTCTTAGGGGAAATTAGAGATATTTTAATTAGAAAACGGTCTGGTTTTCCGCCCATGCGAGTCATTGTTACTGGTCGTCCTACGGTGGATGTTACTAACACTAAACTACTTAAAAATGACACTCCAATTCTTACCATTAGACCCTTAAGACCCGAACAATTAAACAGTTATATTGACCAATTTCAAAAAGCTCGCAAAGCTCAACCTCTATTTTCCATTAATTTTGAAACACAATCCCAACCCCTAATAAATATAGTTAATCAAAACATAAATACTGAATTTTTTCAGACTATTTTAGAAACTTATGAACAAGCATTTAAAGAATTTTTAGAAGAAAGTGAACGAAATAATGTTTCAGAATTAAAAGGAAGTTTAGCGGTTTTAGGGTTGCCATTATTAGCCTATTTAACCCTAAGTTTGATGTTTAAAATTAAGTCAGAAGAAGAACTACAAAACTTGATTAACAATCCCACTAATTTATATCGGGCGTTAGTAGATGAAACTTGCGAAGGGTCAGGCAATCCCACCTTTATTTCAGAGCTTAACAAAGAAGACCGTTATCGTCTCTCTGGGGACGATTTAAGAGGGTTATTATGGCGCACGGCTGAAGCCATTACGGCATTAGGAAAAGAATCGATTTCCCGTGAAGAATTAAAGTTACGGTGTGGCGAAGAGGACTTAGAAAAAATTGTCGAAGAAGCCACAGCCGATAGGGTTCTCAGCCGTTTAATTATTAGTTTCTTTTTCAAAGAAAGTGCCGGGGAAGGGTGCGAATTTCTCCATAAATCTTTTCGGGAATATCTCTTTGCCGAAGGAGTCATCGAAGAACTGAAACGGTACGGTTGTCATCGTGATGTTGTGCAAACATACCAGGAAAACCCAGAAAAAGGTCATGAAGAAAGAAAAATTTATTGGCAAGAATTTGAAGAAGATGACCCACGCTATGACTTAACCCGTCGTCTCTCGGAACTGTTTGCCACTCATTGGCTGTCATCAGAAATCAAAAACCATCTTTTTCATTTATTAACCTGGGAAATGGAGCGTTCTGCTCAAAAATTATCCCCGTCACCCCTATCCACTCATCCTATTTCAATTCAACAGTGGGAATATATCAGAGATGGACTGGCCGATGTTTGGGACTGGTGGGGGAAGGGGTTTTTTTGCGTCCTCAACCGAAAATTATCAAGGAAAGAAGAAAACCCACCGAATATACCTTTGATGCTCCCTATGTTGACGAATTAACGGAATTTTGCTGTCCTTTGGATTTAGAGGTGTGGAAAACTGCCCTTCCTGAGCCGGTTCGAGGGACGACGGTGGATGGAAGATTAGGGGATGCTTTTTTTGATTTGACGGCTATTGTTCACAGTAAGCTTTATGAATATCAAAGACAAAAGCTTGATTCTTCACTCAATCTTCATGAAATTGAGGCAAACCAACGACGACGCTATCAAATGGTACGGTTAGCCAAGGATGAACAGGGTCAAGACATTGCTTTGATTCAGTTTGCTCCTAGTGGGGGAAGTCCTGACTATTTTCGTAATTATTGTCATCGTATTAATGCTGCTGGTCGAAGATTCCCTGATTCCTTCCCCAGTCATGTTGAGGCTAAATTTATCTACCTCAGAGAAGCCAAACTTATTGGACTTTATCTGAGAGGAGCCGACCTCAGTAGAGCCGACCTCAGTAGAGCCGACCTCAGTAGAGCCGACCTCAGAGGAACTGACCTTAGTAGAGCCAACCTCAGAGGAACCGACCTTAGTGGAGCCGATCTCAGAGGAACCGACCTTAGTAGAGTCAACCTCAGAGGAGCCGACCTCAGAGGAACTGACCTTAGTAGAGCCAACCTCAGAGGA
>JASJDW010000133.1 GCA_030064955.1 Crocosphaera sp. | reverse complement strand
ATCCCCTGATCTTGTAGCGGTGATTCGTCATAGTCTCTCCCAACGAGATCAAGACTACTTAAACCATCTAAAACAGTGTTTACAGGATTTAACTGAACAAGAAAAAACCAAAGAAATTAGGAAATTTATCAAAGATTTAACAACAGAACCAACTAATAAAATTGTTACCAAATCTCACTTTAATTATTTTCAATTACAACGAACGATCAGCACCGTTTCTGAGAAAGTATTATCTTTAAAAATTGACAAGAGAGGATATCAATTCATCAGTCAAAGAGAACATAATTCTTTAAAAGTATGGCATTATAATACTCAAAAATCTACATTACATTTAAAGTACGATTTAGGAAGATATTCAGGTCAACTCTCAGCAGTAACTTTAAGTGAAAATGGGCAATTTTTAGCGAGTAGTGAAATTACAGATAAACGGAGTTATATTAAAATTTGGAAATTATCAACTGGTCAAATTTATCGGACTTTATTCGGTCATCGACAACCAATTCAAGCTCTAGCAATCCATTTAGGAAATCGTTCTTTTATTGCTAGTGGTAGTCATAAAATTAAGCTATGGAGTCTCTTAACAGGAGAATCTTTATTAACTTTATTTGGACATAAACAACCCGTTTCTTGTTTAGCGATTAGTCCCGATGGACAAATTTTAATCAGTGGTAGTATAGATAAAACCTTAAGAATTTGGGACTTGAAAAGAGGCAGTTTAATCAAAACTTTAACAGGTCATGAAAATTTTATTACGACTTTAGTTATTGGGGAAAATGGACAAACAATTATCAGTGGAAGTGCCGACAAAACCATTAAATTATGGGATTTGAAATCAGGAAAGTTATTAAAAACATTGACAGGACATTTAGGAAGTTTACGCGCTTTTCGTTTGTATGATTGTTATCTATTGGCTGGTGATGAAACGGGTATAATTTATCTTTGGGATCTGAAAACAGGAAACTTATTATCTAGCTGGAACGCTCATCAACAAGGGATAGAAGCGATCGCCATTAGCCAAGATGGACAAACATTGGTTAGTAGTTGTCAAGGGGGAAAAGTTCAGTTATGGATGAATCAGGGATCAGTTATCAGTTAAAAAGATTAAACTTAATTTAATTGAATTTTTTAAGATTAATTAGATATAATACAGTCAGAAATTATCGTTACTTTTGGGGTTGAGATTTTAACTAAGCTCAGCATAATTATTAAATCTCAATTAATTGCAAAATAACTTTAAATTAATACTTATTACTTATCCCTTTAAACTCATTACTAATAACTAAATAACAAAAACTTAGGAAAATGAGTAAGTGGCACAAACTGGATATTGAAACCGTTCTCAAGAAATTAGGGAGCGATCGCAGTTGGGGACTCAACCATGATGAAGCCATTCATCGCTTAGAAACCAACGGACCCAACACACTACAAGAACAACCGCAAAAATCCCCTTGGCGCATTCTTTGGGAACAATTAAGCGAACCCTTAGTCCTGCTGCTGGTGGCCGCGGCCCTCATCTCTGCTTTACTAGGAGACTACAAAGAAGCAGTGGTGATCCTCATTATCGTCATTCTCAACGCTTTGTTAGGCTTTAGTCAAGAATATCAAGCTGAAAAAGCCATGGCCGCCCTGAAAACCATCGCTATTCCTACAGTTAAAGTGCGCCGTGAGGGACATTGGTACGAAATTCGTGCTTCAGAACTGGTTTCAGGGGATATAGTCAACCTCGAAAACGGTAATATTGTCCCTGCGGATATTCGTCTGGTGGAAGTGGCCAATCTACGGATTCAAGAATCGATTTTAACCGGAGAAGCCGAAGCCGTCCATAAAAGCGTTAACCCCTTAACCGAAAAAAAAATCCCTTTAGGCGATCGCATTAATATGGCTTATATGGGAACCCTCGTTATCTATGGACGGGGTTATGGGGTCGTCGTCGCCACAGGAATGAAGACCCAACTGGGAAAAATTGCCAAATTATTGCAAAAAGTTGAGGCTGAATTAACCCCCCTACAGCAACGACTACAACGGTTAGGACAACAATTATTAATCGCTTCTGTGATCCTGGTGGTGATTATTTTTGGTCTGGGACTCTTCAAAGGAGAAGGGTTAAAAGTCATGTTTCTCACCGCCGTCAGTTTAGCGGTTGCTGCGGTTCCAGAAGGACTTCCAGCCGTTGTTACCATTGCTTTAGCCTTGGGATCACAAAGAATGCTCAAACGAGGTGCTTTAATCCGCAAATTGCCCGCCGTGGAAACCTTGGGGTCAGTCACGGTTATTTGTTCCGATAAAACGGGAACCCTAACAGAAAACTGCATGACTGTTAATGTTTTAGATGTGGTGGGACGACGGTTAAACCTCACCTCGGAATTGCTGCGAGATGGCCATGATCTCGATCTGCGTCAACAACAACCCTTCTTCTTAAAAAAACAACCGCAACTGGTGTGGTTATTGTTAGGAAGTGCCTTATGCAACGATGCTTCTCTGGAAGTTGACTCAGATAATCCCCAACTGTTCCATGTGGTGGGAGAACCCACCGAAGGGGCTTTAATCACTGTAGCAGCTAATTTAGGGCTGACAAAAGCCGAGTTAGAACCCTTATTTCCTAGAGTCGCAGAAATTCCTTTTGATGCCCAACGTCGACGTATGACCACCCTCCATCGAGTTCCCAGCGATCGCCATTGTTGGCCTGAACTGCTACAACAACCCTGGAAGTGGCATCAGGAGTTAGGGGGAATGGCCTATATCGCCTTTACCAAAGGGGCAGTAGACAGTCTTTTGGATATTTGTACAGAAGTTTGGGTTAATAACCATCCCGAACCTTTAACAGAAGTGTGGCAAAGTTGGATTCAAGATAGCAATGATGAATTAGCGGCACAAGGCAGTCGGGTGTTAGGGTTAGGGTTTCGTCCCCATTTGTCCTCCTATATCGACCACCGAATGAATATCGAACAGGATTTAATTTTTGTGGGGTTGATGGCCATGAGTGACCCCATTCGCCCAGAAGTTAAAGAAGCGGTACAAACCTGTATGACAGCCGGTATTCGCCCTGTGATGATTACAGGAGATCATCCCCTAACGGCGCAACATATCGCTAGGGAATTGGGCATGATGGTTAATGGAGGGATTTTGACAGGACAAGACATATCCTGTTTTAACGCCGATGAATTAACAGCAAACGTATTGCAGACTTCCGTTTATGCTAGAGTTAGCCCCAAACAAAAACTACAAATCGTCGAAGCGTGGCAGCAACAGGGGCAAATCGTTGCCATGACCGGAGATGGGGTCAATGATGCCCCAGCCTTGAAAAAGGCAGACATTGGCATTGCTATGGGGGTGAGTGGGACGGATGTGGCCAAAGAGGCGGCTGATATGGCGTTATTAGATGATAATTTTGCCACCATTGTCGCTGCGGTTAAGGAAGGGCGAATTATTTATGATAATGTTCGCAAGTTTATTTTTTATATGTTTAGTAGTAATTCTGGGGAAATTTGGGTGATGTTGGTGGCTTTTTTCCTGGGAATGCCCTTACCCTTGTTACCGTTGCAAATTCTCTGGATTAATTTGATGACCGATGGTTTACCGGCCTTAGCGTTGGGGGTTGAATCGGCTGAAAAACATATTATGCACCGTTTTCCCTATCCTCCCACAGAAAATATCTTTAGTCGGGGTTTAGGTTGGCGAATTATCTGGGTAGGTTTATTAATGGGGATTGTTTCTTTGGGAACGGGTTACTACTATTGGCAACATGATAACCCTGGATGGCAAACCATGATCTTTACCATTGTCACCCTCTCTCAAATGGGTAATGCTTTGGCTATTCGGTCAGAACGCTATGCTGTATGGAAAATTGGACTCTTTTCTAATCCTTTTTTGATTGTGGCTGTTATTTTAACCATTGCCTTACAAATTGGCATTATTTATTTCCCCTTCTGGCAAAATCTCTTCCAAACGACTGCTTTATCCTTAGAGGATTTACTGTTATGTTTACTCTTGAGTACAGTGGTTTTTTGGGCGGTAGAAGCAGAAAAATGGTGGCTTCGCCGTCAATTCTAATAGCCAATTCCCAAACCACAATATATTAAGTTATATAAAAAAACTGGACGAATTAGCTAATCTTAAGTGCCAAAGTCTAACGGTTAAACTAAACTGAGCTACACTAGAAGTAAAAGGTAAAGAGGAGTTTATCAAAGAGTTAAAGAGGTAACAATTATGGCACTTAAAGATTTGGTTCCTCACATCGATATTAAAGATATTGCCGAAGACCTCGGTATTCCTGGAATTACCGCTATTGTTCTCCTTCCCGTGTTAATTCCGGCGGCCGGTAAAGCAGCTAAACCTATTGCTAAAGCAA
Organism: Crocosphaera sp.; assembly: GCA_030064955.1. GTDB lineage: Bacteria > Cyanobacteriota > Cyanobacteriia > Cyanobacteriales > Microcystaceae > Crocosphaera. The sequence goes on along the minus strand of JASJDW010000133.1, from coordinate 6,766 downwards.
CCATTAAAGGAGGGGTTGTCCTCTATGAAAAAGGCAAAGGAGTCGTTGCTAATGTGGGTGAAACCTTTGAAGATATCGTTGCTGAATCTTTAGCTGAATTGGCTGAAGAAAGAAGTCAACCCCAAGCGATCGCTGAAGGTGATGGCTAATTAGAATAGAAACAAGTTCCGTTAGAGAAAAAGTAGCAGAAGTGCTAGATGGAACTGGAAAAATTGTTGTAGTGGTGGATTGTTTTCGCTGCGTTGGGTTCTATGCGAGATGCTGTTAACATGAAGCCCTTTTCACAACAGTCGGAGAAACATTATAGCAGTTCCCATATTTGTGAGGTACAAACTCTTCTAGTTCTAGGAGTTCGGAGTTCGGAGTTCGGGAGTTCAGGAGTTGAATATTAGGTGTACCTCATGAGTCCAGGAAATGCTATATATCAAGTTTTATCTCTAATTGGAATAAGTTATATCAAATGTCAAAAGTTATTAGAGACTTAAGTTGTGGTTGCGAGGGGTAAATTGAATAGGGTAGGCTATAAAAGGAATTTAACCCTACACCCTACACCCTACACCCCACACCCCAAACTAGATATCTCTAGTTATTTTTGAGAACTGGTATTACTCTTGAATTCTTCTAAGATCGTAGTAAGAAGGATTGATAAAGATTGATGAACAAACCACACCCAATCAAACATAATCATCAAAGAGAACTTTCTTTGATCAGAATTCTCCACAAAACTGTCAAAGGAAGATGTCGGTGTAAAGTTCAAGGACTACTCTATTCACAAAAGCTAAAACGGTATTTAGAGTTTCATTTGTCCCTAAAGAAAGATATTAACTCAGTTCACGCTAACTCGGTTACGGGCAATATTCTCATCTACTTCAATCCTCGCAAAAAAGTCATTGAAATTGCTAAAGTGGTCAACCAACTGGTTGAACAGTATCGTCAACATCCCCAAGCATCCATCGAACTCATGACAAGGCCAGGGGAGTCTTTTCTTACCTCATCGAGTGCTTGGCATCTCCAAGGAATAGAGACAATTCTCTTAGAATTTAACACCTCAAAACAAACAGGATTATCCAGTCAGGCAGTGCAAGCTAACCTGACAAAATATGGCCTTAATGCCCTCACAGAAACCCCACCCCGTTCAGGATTAAGCATTTTTATTGACTACTTTAAGTCCGTTCCCGTTGCCCTCTTAAGTGGTGCAGCTTTGCTATCTGTGCTAACGGGAGGCATTGCTGATGCTTTTGTGATCATGGGTGTTGTCACTATTAACGCTATCTTAGGCTATGCCACTGAGAGTCAATCAGAACGTATTATTAAGTCTCTAAAAAACTTTGTCAATTCTTCCGCTTGGGTCATTCGAGACGGGAAATTAATTGAAATTGAAAGCCAAAATCTCGTCCCAGGGGATCTTTTACTTTTGCAACCAGGATCTTATGTTCCTGCGGATGCTCGCTTAATTGAAGTCGATCGCTTAACCTTAGATGAATCAGCCTTAACTGGGGAAAGTCTGCCCATTCGCAAACAACAGAAAACCCTTACTACCCAACAAGATACAGTTCCTTTGGCTGAACGGGATAATATGGTCTATCGGGGAACCTTTGTCACTGGGGGACAAGGAAAAGGGGTGGTGGTAGCCACCGCAGATTTAACGGAAATGGGGAAAATACAAGCTTTGGTGGGAGAAACCAGTCATCCCTCTACCCCCCTAGAACGACAACTGGAACAGGCTGGAGGACAACTGGTCTGGCTGTCTAGTGGGGTTTGTGGTCTAGTCTTTGGCATTGGTTTATTACGGGGCTATGGGTTATTAGAAATGGTGAAAACCTCCATTTCCTTAGCGGTTGCTGCTGTTCCCGAAGGCTTACCTACTGTAGCTACTACCACCTTGGCTTTGGGCATCCTCAATATGCGTCAACAAAAAGTCCTGATTCGTCGGTTAGAAGCCATTGAAGCCCTTGGTTCTATACAGGCTTTATGCCTCGATAAAACAGGAACCTTAACCGCTAATCGAATGTCGGTATTGAAAGTCTGTTGGGATAGTCGAGAAATTAACCTAGAGGATGGTCATTTTTGGTCAGATAACCAGGACATTAATCCTTATGGTTGCGATGAATTATTAAAACTCATTCATATTTCAGTTCTTTGCAACGATAGTCAGATCCATTACCATCACCACGATACTTATGTCTTGGATGGTTCTGCGACGGAAAATGCCCTGATGGAAATGGCGATCGCCGCAGGTATAGAGGTAGAAGAACTCCAACAAAAATATCCTCGCCTGTTAACTTACCATCGTTCCACAGAACATAATTTCATGGCAACGGTACATCGTATTGATCAATCAATCTATTTGATGGCCGTTAAAGGCAACCCAGCAGAAGTCTTAGAACGGTGTTCAACTCGGATACAAAACGGTCAACTCATCCCCTTAAGTCAGGCAGATAAACAAGCTATCTTAGAGCAAAATGAGCGCATGGCTACCCAAGCCTTGCGGGTGTTAGGTATCGCTTATGGGCAGGGAGAAACCACAGACGTTGAATCTTTACCTGTCTCCCATCTGATTTGGGTAGGACTCGTGGGTATGGCTGATCCCATTCGCTCAGGCGTTGAAGAAACCATTGCTAATTTTCACCAAGCGGGAATTAATACCCTGATGATTACTGGGGATCAAAGTCCCACTGCTTATGCCATTGGTAAAAAGTTGAATCTTAGCCAAGGTCAACCGCTAAAAATTCTTGATTCTACGGAACTAATGGATCTTTCTCCAGAAGTATTAGTGGGTTTATCAGGACAGGTGCATATCTTTGCACGCATCAGTCCTACCCACAAATTACAGATTGTCCAAGCCTTACAAAACCGAGGGTTAGTGGTGGCGATGACAGGGGATGGTATCAATGATACTCCTGCCCTCAAAGCAGCTGAAGTGGGTATCGCTATGGGTCATACTGGAACCGATGTGGCACGAGAAGTCGCAGACGTGGTTCTTGAAGACGATAACCTAGAAACCATGATTATCGCCGTTAGTCAAGGACGTACCATTTATAACAATATTCGCAAATCGGTTCATTTTCTTCTAGCCACCAACCTCAGCGAAATTATTGTCATGTTATTGGCTAATGTGGGTGGGTTAGGACAGCCCCTTAATGCAATGCAGCTACTTTGGCTCAATTTAGTCACCGATATCTTTCCTGGCTTAGCTTTAGCCCTAGAAGCCCCTGAACCCGATGTTTTAAGTATTCCCCCTCGTTCTCCCAATGAACCCATTATCAAGGGGTCTGATTTTCAACGAATTGTTGTTGAGTCTAGCACATTATCCGTTAGTGCTTTAGCAGCATACGGTTACGGGATCGGACGTTATGGCATCAGTCCCCAAGCTAGTACCGTCGCTTTTATGAGTTTGGTCAGTGGACAACTGCTACACGCTCTTAGTTGTCGGTCTTCTAACCCGTTACTTTCCCAACGACTTCCCCATAACCCTTATTTAACGGCTGCTCTAAGTGGTTCTATGGCTCTTCAATGGGTTTCTTTAGCCACTCCTGGACTGAGAAATCTTCTACACGTTACGCCTCTTAATGCCCTTGATGGTCTAGTGATCGGTAGTAGTGCTATTTTACCTTTAGCTATCAATGAAAGCACTAAGTGATGTCTTCTAAGTCGAACGATTATACTATAGCGGTTCCCATACTTGTGAGGTACAAACTCTTCTAGTTTTAGGAGTTAGGAGTTCGGGAGTTCAGAAGTTCAGATATACCATTACGTATTATGGTTAGGAGGTTTATAAAATTGCAAAACATTATAGGCCGATGCACTCCCTACCTTACGATAATGTCATAATATTTTTTTGTACTGCTATAAAATGAAACACTATTGCCTATTCCCCGTTCCCTGTTCCCTGTCACCACTAGCAAATTTTATCGAAGGTGCAAGATATGAGTTCAAGACAAGTTTTTGATGGATGACACCCCTTCTTGTGTAACCCAGTGGGTTGCTTGTTCACTCGTCATGGGTTTAGCAAAGAAAAAGCCTTGTCCTAATTCACAATTTAACCCTTGTAATTGATTAAACTGTTCACGGGTTTCAATTCCTTCTGCTACTACAGTCATCCCTAACGTATGGGCTAAATTGATAATCATCGGCACAATTGCTTTATCAGAAATTCCTAATTTACTAATAAAAGAACGGTCAATTTTTAAGGTATCAATGGGAAATTCATATAAACGACTTAAGGAAGAATAACCAGTGCCAAAATCATCAATACATAACCCTAATCCTAAGTTTTTTAACTGTCTGACTCTTCGGGTTTCATCCTGGACAGTTTCTAATAAACAACTTTCAGTAATTTCGAGTTTTAACTGTGTTGCTTGAATCCCAGTATTTTTTAACAATTGATTCAGTCTTTCATCCCATTGTTCTTGTTTTAATTGTTGGGTTGATACATTAACATTAATCACTAATTTCTCGATTTTTGTGTTTAAGTTTTGCCATGTTTGTAATTGATAACAAGCTTGCTCTAATACCCACCAACCAATGGAATTAATCAGTCCAGTTTCTTCTGCAATGGGGATAAATTCTACTGGGGAAATTTTCCCTTTAATGGGATGTTGCCATCTTACTAGGGCTTCAAATCCACTTAAATAACCAGTATTTAACTCAACAATAGGCTGGTAATATAAGGACAGTTGATTATTTTTTATGGCTTGTCTCAGGTCAGTTTCTAATTGAAGACGGGTTAAAGCATCGGCTTTAATTTGAGAATTAAATATGGCATAATCTTCTTTCCCTTGTGCTTTTGCTCGATACATCGCTAACTGAGCATCCCGAACCATAATTTCTGCTTTCTTATACTTAATCTTGTTTAAGTTGATGCCAATATACACTCGAACAAATACTTTATTATTTCCTACTTCAAAAGGAAAGCGAATGATGTCTAAAATCCGTTTAGCAATTAAAGTAATTTCTCGTACTGATTGATTTTTCACTAAAAGAATAAATTCATTTTCTCCTAGTTGTGCTAAGATATCTTCTGCTCTTAGTTTACTTTGTAGTCGTCGGGTCATTTGGGAAAGTAAGTCACTATCCTGGGTAATATTTAAACTCTTATTTAATAATTGAAAGTTGTCTAAATGAATGACAAGAATGGCTAGGGAATGACTATGGGACTCGATAGACTCTAATAAAATACTGTCTAGATGTTCATAAAACCAGTGACGATTTGGTAAGTTAGTAATCGGATCTCTTAATTTAATTCTTGCTAATTGATCTTTGGCTTGAATATTATTCGTAATTTTCTGGACAGTTCCTTGATAATAAATAATTTTGCCACACTGGTCATAAACAGCCCAAATTGTTTCTTCAACATCAATTATTTGTTTATTTTTACAATAAATTTTTGATGGAAAGTTGATGATCTCCCCATCGGTCTTTAAAATGTTTAAAATAGTTTCGTGATGTTGGGATTCCACATAAAGTTGATTAGCCCGATCATGAATATTATTTAATAAATCTTGGGGACTATCATAACCATAAAGTTGTGCCAAAGTAGGGTTAACGTCTAAAAAATAACCGTCAGGACTCAGTTTAAAAATTCCTTGATTACTCTTTTCAAAAATTTTGTAATATTGTCTCTCTGCTTGAATTAAAGCTTCTTCTATCTGCTTCCTTTTAGTAATATCACGGGACACACATAATATCTCTTTAATTTCTTCTGTTTGTGGATGAATAATCGCTTTTCCTAAAGTTTCTATCCATAGGTAATGACCATCTTTATGTACCATCCGATAAATGACTGAAGCTGAGGATTTTTTTTGTTGTAATTCTTGATAAAATTGTTTAATTAGAGGATGATCTTGAGGATGGCAAAATGAGGCTATGGATCGACCAATTAAAGCTTGAGGAAAATACCCTAATAACTGATAAGAAACCTGGGAAACATATTGATACATTCCCTTTTGACTATGGGTTGTTACTAAATCAGGTAAGTTATCTAAAATGAATGTATGAGGTTGTTGATAGCTTTTGATATTTTGTTGATTTGGCTTTTGTTGGGTTACTTCATGAGAGATACAGAAAATTTCTTTAATTTCTCCTGTTTTTTGATTAAAAATGACTTTAGCTGAGGTTTCTAACCAAATATAATGCCCCTTATGATGACGTATTCTATAGGTAATAGGCTCAATATTCCATCGCTGTTTTATTTGCTCATAAAATTGTTTAATCCTATCACAATCTTCAGGATGGCATAAGACTTCCGCTGATTGTCCAACAAAGAATTTCTTATCATACCCTAACAAGGACTCACAGGAGGAAGAAATATATAAATAAATCCCTTCTTTTGTATGAAAACTAATTAAATCAGTCAAATTATCGAAAATTAACTGATTATAGTTATTCTCTTTCTTAGAAACTTCTTCCATCTTAACTGTTATTGCCCAAATCTAACCATAGGCTAACACACCTTATCACTTTTCTGCGGTCAACAGAATAACTCTTTACGTAAAGATTAACTTAATATTTTGTTATGCTCTTAATTATAGCAGTTCCCATACTTGTGAGGTACAAACTTTTCTAGTTTTAGGAGTTCGGAAGTTCGGGAGTTTAGGAGGGCAGGCTTCGCCCGATGCTCCCCAGCAGAAGTTGAATATTACACCAATTCTCAAAAGTCACTGGAGACTTAATTGACAATTTTCTCCCCCCGCGCCCTCTGCTGCCCCTGCTTCCTCTGCCTACCTCCACTAACAATCTCTATGATGAATAAAGAGAATTGGTATTA
>JASJDW010000132.1 GCA_030064955.1 Crocosphaera sp. | reverse complement strand
TATGTAATGTTTTGACACTGACTCCGGCTAAATCAGCAAATTCATTCGGTCTATAGTGCATCCTAGACATTATGTACAGGTATGTCTAGTATTGTACAGGTTTTTGTCTTCTAGAAAAACCTCTTGTCCTTTAAGAAAACTTCACAAAAGCCCTCGACGGCTAAGGCACTTTTCTATATTAGAGGTAGTTAACTATAAAAATAATTATTAATTATTAATTACCAAAATAACACGGGAGCTTGAAAGCCATTGTCTTTTAAGCAATGGACGGACGCTCAGATGATTTGCCGTGCAACGATAAATCCGCGTCCTCATGAAAAGCGACTCGATTGGTTTTAACCAATTGTATGATATCTTGCATGGTTATGTAAGATATGTGTTATGATAGATTCATGGCTATTTTAACTCTGACACTTAAACTTCCTTTTTATCGGTTAAATCAGTGTAAAGCACAAGAATTTGACCGACTGACTGAGTTAAATACAAGTATTGCTAATCAGTTATTAGAAGTACCCAAAACGGATAGAAGAAAATACACCAGTAAAGATTTCAATCATATTGAAATTGGATCAGGTTGGGTTAATCAAACTATTCGCAATAGCTGTGCTGAAACTAAAGTCAAAAAGTTTAAGTGTTTGCCTCTTGAAGTCAATAATCAAGGATGGCGAATTGAGAGAAAAGGCGGTACTTATTCAGTTGCTTTCTCAATTATCAGAGGAGTTAAAAAACGTATTCCTTTAGCTATTCATCAATCTAGCCATACTGATACCCTAGATAAAATCATAGCGAAAGAAGCTAGAAAAGGCAGTCTTAAACTATGGAAATCTAAAAAGGGTATTTGGTATGTTTTGTTGTCAGTATCAATGGAAGTTCCTGATGCTGAACCAGTTAAAAATTGGATGGGAGTAGATAGAGGACAAAATCAAATTGCTGTTGCTTCGTTGCCTAATGGGTTTGGAAAGTTTTGGAATGGTCGTCAAATTAAACATTTAAGAAGACGCTATCAAAAACTTAGACAACAACTCCAAAAAGCCAATAAGCGCAAAGTAATTAAACGGCTAGAATCCAAAGAAAGACGAATCATAACCTATATTAACCATTGCATTTCTAAGCAGTTAGTTCAATTCGCCAAAGACTATGGCATGGGATTGAGATTTGAAGATTTATCTAATATTAGGCAAACTTCAAAACAATCTAAACTCATCAGGTCTGATTCGGGAAACAGTCGTCATACTTGGTCATATTTCCAATTAGAAACGCTAACTCGTTATAAAGCCATTAAAAATGGTGTACCTTTTGAATTAGTGCCAGCCCCATACACTTCTAAATCTGACCATAGAAACGGTGTAATAGGCAAAAGGAATGGACATTGGTTCAGAGGTTTTGACGGTTATCAATGCAATTCAGATTGGAATGCCAGTCAAAATATAGGTCAATGGTTAGGTTTTTCATGTCCTTTAAACCTTCAGGAAACTGTATTTGTAATGGATACAGATGGTTTAGGGGATGGGGTCAATGAGAGTCCCCCGAACTAGGGTAATGTCTAAACAGGTGGATTTATCCCCTGTTTAGATAACCTCTAGAATCCCTGTCAATTTATTGCAGGGAGTCTCAATCAAACTTTCCCATAATAGGCAACCGCTTTTTGACTTTGCCAAGCCCACATTTGATCCCCCAAAGAAAAATGCCACCATTCCCCAGGATGACGTAAAAAACCTGCTTGCGTCATAATTTGATGCAGTAATTCCCTTCTTTGGTGATAAGTTTGTTTTGTGCTATCGCTACTCTGGGCATAATAATTGGGCTGCGATCGCTCTGATAATTCATCGATCATTCCTCCCATATCTAACAATTCTCCCCGATCATCTATTAAAGTAATATCAACGGCTGCACCGGTACTATGGGGCGGAGGTGTAGCTAAATCATCACTGGGTACTGCCCAAATTTGATAAACTTGCTGCCAAAGGCTGTCTTGTTGGGCTGGGGATAACTGTTCTAAAATTAATCCCTTTTCTTGCAGTAAAGCGGTGAACGTATAATCTACCATAAACTGCTGTACGGTGACAGGACGATACGCATCAAAAATGTGAATTTCCCACCCTGGATATTGTTGTTGTAAGTAGGTTTGTGCTTGTATAAGGGCTTCTATGACATTGGAACGTAAATAGTAAGGAGATTTTTGACCATAGGATGCTCCTAACTTTTGGTATGGGTGGGGTGTTTCTACGGAAAATTGTTCTAGGGGGATAGCAATGAGCGGTTCTCCACAGTCTTGAATGGGTATATTTTGGTAGGGTTTCATTTAGTTATTCTGTAATTATACTAGACCTAAATTATAGTGAGCTTAACGAAAATTTGCATAACATTGATCATAAATCCGTAGCTTTACCATTCCTTAATACAAGAAACATACTTATATTAATATGTATTAGAGATGTAAAAAACCGAAATTTAAAGTTATGAATGTCAATATAAGTTCCTAAGCAAAATTAATTGCACGGTGGGCATTGCCCAATAAAAGGCTAAAACTCTTATCCAAAGCTTATTATGAGCAGTGCATCGGCCTACAGTTTTTGTGTAATTAATTTTGTGTGCTTGCTTAGTTCCTTCTGGGAACTTACAAACAACGAATGACGATAAAACCTCTGGCTCTAGGAGCATCCCAAAGTTGTAAATTGTCTTTTATTGATAATAGTTTATAGTTATGAAATTCCCCCCTTCTCCCCATCTCCCCATCTCCCCGTCAAACTCCAAAGATACTTTTTCTGCAAAAATGGAATGCTCCCTTAGCTCTTCCTTATCGGTTAAAAAAAGAGTTAGTAATTTCTTTCATAAAGAAACCATTAATCCTGATATTATTTTAAAACATAATCAGGCATTAGATAAAACTAATACATTACAAATTATGGCTCAAGCTTTAGAAAATAAGCAATTTAGGGAACGAGAGTTTATTTTATTTTTACAAATCAAACATAAGTTTGCAGAAGGCTTGAATGAATATAAAGAACTCAGTTCTTATTTAAGACTATTTCAAGTTGGTATTGAAGCGAAAAATAGTTTTTTAGCTATTGAAGAAATAGAATTACTTTATCGTAGTTCTAAACAAAAAAATTTTTATCAATTAGTGTTTCATTTACTAGAACAAAATATTGCTAACGAGAGCTTTTATCAATTTATTCATCAAGAATTGACTGAAGTATTGCCAAAAATAAAAACAGAAAAAGAAAAAAAAGCCTTAGAATGCTATGTTAATGCTTTAGATAGTTTGACTCAGAAAGATGAATTAGGATTAAAGTTACTTTATCTCTTTAAAAAATATCAACTCACCAATTATTCAATTTTGCAAAGAGTTTCTAATGTTGTTGGGTTTTTACAAACCAAAGACATTAAAAATATCAGTAGTTTAATGAAAATTGTCAAAAAACAAAACAAACTTTTTGAGCAATTAGGACAAATCATAGAAATTCCTGAAGAAAAGAATCATCCTTTAACCTATGCAATTATGTTGCAATATATGCTTTTACAAGCTAAATATGCTAAAGTATATTGTCAATTTCAAAAGCTAATCGAGGTTTTGGGAACTTGGAATAAATATTATAAGACAGCAGAATCAATCCGTAGACAATATCCTTGGAATAAATATCGACAACCTCAAGATTTTAAGAAACCATTAGTTATGTCGGATCTTTACGAAAAGTATCATGATTATTGTGATTGAAGAAGATAGCAGACAGGAGTCAGGAGGAATACAACTTTAAAAATTAATGTTTATGATACCAATTTCCTAAAGTTTGGCTACACATTTCTGTAGGGGTAAACGGCCGTTTACCCCTACAATATAGAAGAATAGATAATTTTTCATGACTTTCCATCACATCCGCAATGGTTTCTACTTTTCCTCAAGCAAATTCTCTTGATTTTTCACAAATTCGCCTCGAAATTCGTCAACTTCAGGCGCAATTAGTCCAATGGCGACGTTATCTACACCAACGTCCAGAATTGGGGTTTCAAGAGGAAATTACTGCCAATTTTATTGCTGAAAAACTAACAGCAATGGGCATTCCCCATGAAACAGATATTGCTAAAACGGGTATTGTTGCAACCATCCCCAGTCCTCATCCTGGCCCGGTATTAGCCATTCGCGCTGATATGGATGCGTTACCCATCTACGAAGAAAATGAAGTCCCCTATCGTTCCCTCCACGAAGGAACCATGCACGCTTGTGGCCATGATGGACATATTACCATTGCGTTAGGCACTGCTGAGTATTTATGGCAACATCGTCAAGATTTTAAAGGAACCGTCAAAATTATTTTTCAACCGGCAGAAGAAAGTCCCGGCGGGGCAAAACCGATGATAGAAGCTGGTGTATTGACCAGTCCTGATGTGGATGGGATTATTGGTTTGCACGTTTGGAATAATCTACCTTTAGGTACGGTAGGTGTCCGTAGTGGTCCATTAATGGCTGCTGTGGAGTGTTTTCGCCTCAATATCTTCGGAAAAGGGGGTCATGGGGCAATGCCTCATCAAACCGTTGATTCTGTGGTGGTTAGCGCACAGATTGTTAATGCGTTACAATCGATTGTCTCTCGTAACGTTAATCCTATTGATTCTGCGGTGGTAACAGTGGGAGAATTACAGGCGGGAACTGCTTTAAATGTGATTGCAGATACGGCCAGAATGAGTGGAACCGTGCGTTATTTTAATCCTGAGTTTGAAGGGTATTTTGGTCAAAGAATTGAGGAAATTGTTAAAGGAATTTGTCAAGGTTATAACGCAGATTATGAGTTAGATTATTGGCGTTTATATCCTCCTGTTATTAATAATGAAATTATGGCAGAATTGGTTAAATCTGTCGCTTTGGAAGTAGTAGAAACTCCCGCAGGAATTGCCCCTAGTTGTCAAACTATGGGAGGAGAAGATATGTCTTTCTTCTTAGAAGCAGTGCCAGGATGTTACTTCTTTTTGGGGTCAGCTAATGCAGAGAAAGGGTTAGCTTATCCCCATCATCATCCTCGCTTTGATTTTGATGAAACTGTGCTATCTTTAGGGGTAGAAATGTTTGTCCGTTGTGTTGAAAAATTTTGTAATTAAAGTCAATGAAACTTAAAGAGCTATTCGCAAAAGTTTTATTATTAGGGGTTAGTTTCATTCCTGCTCAACTCCTTGCTCAAAGTACGTTACCCCTTGATGAAAATTTGATTAGTTTCAATTCTTCTCAAGGGGAAACTTTATTAGTCGAAAGTAATGCTCGTAAAGATTATATTCCCTTAACCCTTCAATTTGAAACCCAGGAAAATTTGGCTTTTTGTGGGGTAGCTAGTATGGTTATGGTGTTAAATGCGTTGTCTATTCCTGCACCGAAAGCGACAGAATGGATTGTCTATAATCGCTTTACTCAAGATAATGTTTTTGATAACCCAAAAACAGAAACAGTAATTAGCAAAGAAACCGTTTCTCGACAAGGAATGACGTTACAAGAATTAGGCAGTTTATTAAAAAGTTATCCCCTTGATGTAGAAGTTTATCACGGAGATGAAGTTAGTTTAGAGAGGTTTCGTCAACGCATTATTAATAATTTGAAACAAGAAAATAACTTTGTGTTAGTGAACTATTTACGGTCAACCATTGGACAAGAAAAAGGGGGTCATATTTCTCCCGTTGCAGCTTATCATCAAGCAAGCGATCGCTTTTTAATTTTAGATGTTTCTCGTTACAAATATCCCCCGGTTTGGGTGAAAGCTGAGGATCTTTGGAAAGCGACGAATACCATTGATTCAACTTCGGAAAAAACAAGGGGGTTTGTGTTAATAAGTCTACGAAGTTAGGAATCAGGAGTCAAGAATGAAAGTAGTGGACTGTTTCAGCTAAAATAAGGCAATGGTAACAACTTTCAGCTAGATTGACTGCCTCCTGCCAAACCCTTCTATTGGTGCGCGTTCCCTGGGTCGGGGAACCCGACCTAGGTCGCACCGCTAAATCTCGGTAAGATTGAATTTTTGAGTTTGCCATAGATAAATTACGAATTCTCCCTACACCCTACACCCTACACCCCACACCCTATACTCACTGATACTTCCCTTGCTAATGTACTAAATTAGCTGAAACAGTCCACTAGTGCTAGAGTAATCATCAAAATTGAATTTCAGGAATTAACCTAAAACTGACCAACCTATCCCACAGACAGCGATATACTAAGCAATGAAACCAAGGATCTGAACTTATAACCTGTCTTAAATGCAATGAATTCAGGAATTGACCTACAAGCACGTTTTATCGAGTCTCTGACCGAGTTAGGAATACCGAATGGGGCAGCCAAAGCCCTCTGGATTCCATTTCCCTCATTTTTAATGATTATTGGCGCAACCGTTGGGGTTTTGGTGGTAGTTTGGCTAGAAAGAAAAATCTCTGCTGCTGCCCAACAACGCATTGGCCCCGAATATGCTGGACCTTTAGGGGTATTACAACCCGTTGCAGATGGCATCAAATTAGTGTTTAAAGAAGATGTTATCCCTGCTAAAGCCGATCCGTGGTTATTTACCCTTGGGCCGGTTTTAGTGGTGCTTCCCGTCTTCGTCTCCTATTTAATTGTGCCTTTTGGTCAAAATTTGGTGGTAACTGACCTCAATGTGGGGATTTTCTTCTGGATCGCTTTATCCAGTATTGCCCCTATTGGCTTATTAATGGCAGGATACGCCTCTAATAACAAGTATTCCTTATTGGGAGGTCTGCGGGCTGCTGCACAATCCATCAGTTACGAAATTCCTCTGGCTTTATCTGTCTTAGCTATTGTCATGATGTCTAATAGCCTCAGTACCATCGACATCGTAGAACAACAATCAGGATACGGCATTTTAGGTTGGAATATTTGGCGACAACCGGTAGGCTTTTTTATCTTTTGGATCGCTGCTTTAGCTGAATGTGAAAGACTTCCCTTTGACTTACCCGAAGCAGAAGAAGAAATTGTGGCCGGGTATCAAACGGAATACGCTGGCATGAAATTTGCTCTCTTTTATTTGGGGTCTTACGTTAACTTAGTGTTATCGGCGTTAGTTTTTGCCATCCTATATTTAGGGGGTTGGGAGTTTCCCGTCCCTTTAGATAAATTAGCAGAGTGGCTAGGCGTGAGTGAAAATAGTGCTTGGTTACAGGTGATCACCGCCTCTTTAGGTATTACCATGACTGTCCTTAAAGCCTATTTCCTCGTCTTTATTGCGGTTCTCATGCGGTGGACAGTTCCCCGTGTGCGAATTGACCAATTATTAGATTTAGGCTGGAAATTTCTCTTACCCGTCTCTCTGGTTAATTTATTATTAACGGCTGCTTTGAAATTAGCGTTTCCAGTAGCCTTCGGTGGTTAATTTATGTTGTTAACACATTAGGGAATAAACATCATGTTTAGTATGCTCAAACAAGTGGGCGATTATGCCAAAGGGACTATTGAAGCAGCAAAGTATATTGGTCAAGGGTTATCGGTAACGTTTGACCATATGCGTCGTCGTCCCATCACCGTACAATATCCTTATGAAAAGTTAATTCCCTCAGAAAGATATCGGGGTAGAATTCACTATGAATTTGACAAGTGTATCTCTTGTGAAGTGTGTGTGAGAGTTTGTCCCATTAATCTTCCTGTAGTTGATTGGGAGTTTAATAAGGAAAGTAAAAAGAAAGAACTCAAGCACTATAGTATTGATTTTGGGGTTTGTATTTTCTGCGGTAATTGTGTGGAATATTGTCCGACCAATTGCTTATCCATGACAGAAGAATATGAACTGGCTACCTACGATCGCCATGAGTTAAATTACGATAACGTCGCTTTGGGACGCTTACCTTATAAAGTGACTCAAGATCCTATGGTAACGCCGTTACGGGAGTTAAATTATTTACCCAAAGGGGTTATGGATCCTCATGACTTACCAGAAGGAAGTCAACGGGCCGGTAAACGTCCTGAAGAAATTGTTGAAGAGGCAAAATCTTCGTCTTAATTAACGAGTAGTTGATGAGAAATTGTTTATTTTTCCCACAATTTTTTATCAACGCTCAACTCTCAATTATTCACTGAAAAAAGGAGTATCAATACACTGTGAATTTAGCTGAAGGCGTTCAAATTATTTCCTTTGCCATCTTAGCCGGATTGGTTATTATCGCTGCTTTGGGCGTTGTGTTATTGGAAAATATTGTTTATTCTGCCTTCTTATTAGGAGGTGTCTTTATCAGTATTTCAGGCATTTATATCCTCTTAAATGCTGATTTTGTGGCTGCTGCACAGATATTAATTTATGTGGGTGCAGTTAATGTTTTAATCTTGTTTGCGATTATGTTGGTTAATAAAAAACAAGATTATTCCAACTTACCCAGACGTTGGATACGTCGAGGGGCAACCGCTTTGGTTTGTGTGGGACTATTTGCTTTATTAGCAACAATGGTTTTGATTACCCCTTGGTCTTTGGAAACGAATGCACCTGGGTTAATTGAAAATACGGTTGTGGAAATTGGTAAGCATTTCTTTAGTGATTTTCTTCTCCCCTTTGAGTTAGCTTCCGTGCTTTTATTAATGGCCATGGTTGGAGCGATTGTTTTAGCCCGTCGTGACTTTATTCCTGATACCTTACCTACTGAAGATGGGGTTGTTACTTCATTACAATTACCTGAAAGATTGAGTGAATTAGAATCACGAGAATTGTCTGCTTCCAAATCATCAGAAGTGTAGAGAATTAGAATTTTATTGTTAGTTTTTTCTGAAAATAGAGGTGTTATGGAAATACAATTAGAGTTTTGCTTACTGCTTGCTGCTGCCCTTTTCTGTATTGGAATTTATGGATTAGTGATTAGCCGCAATGCAGTACGGGTTTTAATGTCTATCGAATTACTGTTAAATGCAGTCAATCTCAACTTGATGGGATTTTCTAATTTTCTTGATCCTGTTGGTATTAAAGGTCAAATTTTTACCGTATTTGTTATTACCGTAGCAGCAGCAGAAGCAGCGGTTGGTTTAGCCATTGTTTTGACCATATATCGTAACCGCGAAACAACAGATATGGAACAATTTAATCTACTAAAATGGTAGCAGGCTAAAGGATTTCTCCCCGACATTCTTCCTCGATGAAATTATTCGGGGAGTTTTTTTGTTTCAATCTTCAGTCTTTACCTTAGTTATCCGTCTTCCCCAAGGCTTTATAACCGAAATAGCAATAATGATCAAAAGAAATATAACCTGAATAGCTGTTCCCAGTAAAACCCCCTTAGCATCGAATTCATAAACTGGATTACCAAACGCTTGTAATCCTTCCAACTCTGATAATTTCTCCGCAGTATTCCCCCAAGGAAATAGCCAAAACGTCCCAAAGACAATTAATCCAGTGGTTAGAATCCACTTCGTTATCACCCAGTAAAACTTGGTAAAACCATAGTTTGTTCCCCAGCAAAGAAAGGTGGCTGTAACCACTGAGCCAATAGCTGAGGGAATTACGATCCAATCATCGAGGACATTGATAACAGAATTAATAGCCTTTAGTTCTTCTGCGCTAGTTGACCCGGTATTTTTCAACGATAGAACGAACATACTTAACACCGTACCAGTCCACAGTGCAGCAAAACTAACATGGACTGATAGCAACCAGTTTTTTTGAAAGATACTCAATTTTGGCATTTTTCCTCCATGGCCATTGACCACAACATTTGTACTAAGGGACAACAGCCCCTCGCTATAAATTTAATGTATTGATAGTTAATATATTAAGTATTTGAGAAAAATGCAATCTCTTCTTTGATCTCCTTAAAGAAAATTCTCAATGATTTGATCGAGGAGTTTCAAAAGAGCTTCTTGTTCATGGGAGGGAATACCTTGAGTTGCCTTGTCAATGGTTTCTGCTCCAATGGAGGGGAGAATGTGCATGAGTTGTTTGCCTTCCTCACTCAACCAGATCCGAACAATACGGCGATCTTGAGAATCCCGCTCTCGATAGACAAGGTGACGCTCTTCCATGCGATCGACCACTCCTGTGAGGGTGGCTCCTAACTGCTTAAGTTTTTCAGCAATACCAGAGGTGGAAAGTCCATCTTCTTCCCACAGACAGCACAAGACTAGGTAGTGAAAAGGAGTTAACCCGTAGGGTTCTAACCGCTCTAGGAAATCCCGATACATCAACTGGGATAGCAGTTTAACTTTGTAGCCTAAGTTATAAGGTGCTAGGGTGTATTGCCATTTTTGAATAAAATCCGCATTGGAAGATGAGTTAGGCATTTGAGAATCAAGTTATTTTTTTATTTTTTACGCTTTTTTGAGGCTTTTGATCTTACCTTTTTTTTAAGTGTACGGTTTGATTGTTTGGGCTGAGAACGTTTAAAATAACTAACCAAATAATCACTTAAACTATGACTCATGGCCGATAATTCTAACCCAATAAAGGTAACAATTGCTTCCCCTAAATATTGACTTTTTAGTACATCAAAGCTATTTTCTGCAACCTTACGCCAATTCCAATTAAACCCCCAAATCAATTGGGCGATCGCAACAATAAAAATGGCCAAAATTACAACAATCGTTAAAAGATAGATAACCCTGATCACTGTTCCCACCATCAACCCATGAGAAAAAAAAGAACGATGTTTTAAACAGGATTGATAAGGCAACCAAATCCAACGTATCATACCCCAACGTTTGTATTGTAGGGAATAAATATCCAAATCAGGCCCAAACATCAACCCACTGAATAAATAAGCCCCAGTAAACCATAATAACCATTCTCCCCGACCAGTGAGAATATAGACGACAACAGCAAGGGGAGGTAAACTCAGTAAGGTAATGCGATCGTGAGTACGGCCAGATGGCATAATCTAAATAAGGTTGAATCGTTCCACTCTTAGACGGTTGCCTGTTCAGAAGTTTCCTGAAAAAAAAGTAAAACAACTGTTGTTTTTTCTGCTAGATGTGTTATGATGGCAAAGCATGAGTGAGGGCGATTAGCTCAGCGGTAGAGCTCCTGCCTTACAAGCAGGCTGCCACTGGTTCAAATCCAGTATCGCCCATAGATTCCTAAACTAGATTCAGCGATTATGTCATCTTATTAATTGAGAATGACTATCAATTAGTCTTGATATCTCCATCCCCGTAACACTTCTAAGTCTTCTGCATCAAAACTTTCCT
>JASJDW010000147.1 GCA_030064955.1 Crocosphaera sp. | reverse complement strand
CTCCACTGCCATCCGTTAAAAGCGAGTGCGTAATTCGGATTCGTAATCCGAATGTAAGACGCACTCAAGACACGGGATGGCTTTCTCTCGCTCACTCTTTTTTTTGGTAAGTAAAGAAGACTCTTCTCAAGAGGACGGCGATCGCTTATGACTAAAATTCTTTGTCTTTCAGGAGTTAGTGTAAAATCACAAAAGCAATTGGAAAATACTCTTATTTTGTAAGCATTCAGCTATCAGTCATCAGCCATCAGCGGGTGTGGTCAAAACCAGTTGGTCTTTCATTTAGTTGGGCAGAGGGAGCAGAGGAAGGGGAGAAACTCCAGGGGTTTTTCTGAAAAATTCTTCCCCTGCCACCTCTGCACCCCCTGCTCTCAGAAAACACTGCTCTCAATCGCTTGTTGTACCAGTTGAGCCATAACCAGCTTGGTTAATATTTCTTAATGCACTGTTGTTTATTTATCTCTGACTAATTATTATCAAGGAAAATACGTAATATTTTTCATTTGAATAGACTATTCCGAGATATTGACGACGAAAATTTACCCTAATATTAAGTAATTTCACCTTCTATATTTTGTTAAGTCATAGTCTTTTTATTAGTTTTTTATATTATTGCTTATCTCTTTATAAAATCTTTAAAATTTTGTTATTTGCAAAAACAAAAAAAGATTCAGTATATACTTGCAGGTTTCAAGAAAAAATGCTAAATTGCTTTGTGTAAATATCTATAAAATAGTTAATAAATTACTCTGATGACCTTAAGCAAACTCTTACCCATTATTAAAAATAATAATCGTAACACTGGTGCGACTTTGATAGAAATATTACTAGGAAGTGCTTTAATGTCTTTCGTTGTTAGTATGGCTGGATGGGGATTAGTACATATTTTATCCTTAGAGCAAAAAGCATCAGCAAAAAGTACAATTCAATTTAATTCCAATCGGGCTTTAGAATTTATTACAGAAGAAATAAAACAAGGAAGAAGAATTGAGTCTGATGCAGTTGCAGCCTTAAGTGAAGCCCCTGATTTTACTCTTCCTAATGGGGCAGAACCTATTATCGTTCTTCAAGTTCCTGATCTTCCTCAACGTATTATTTACTATATAAAACCAGCAGAAAATGTTTGGAAAGGTCCTCATGTTATTGAGCGATGGGGACCGAGCTTTAATAATGAAGGACAATATGATCTAGCTGAAATTAATAACCCCCAAAATTGGCAATCTCAAGTCTTAATTGATAGTATTGATAACACAGGAAAAACGCCAGATTGTTCTCCAGGTTGGCAACCCAGTAATATTAATTCAACTGAAGGATTTAATGCTTGCGTAAACTCTGAGGAAAAATTGGTAAAACTTACTTTAGCAACCACTGTTGATAATAAGACTTGGCATAAAGAGATGAATTATCAAGTTGAAACAATGGCTTTTGCCAGAAGCAACATAACGCAGGGTTTTACTGGTCCTACACCAATATTTTCGATTAATAATAATAAGTTAACACTTCCAAAACCTGCCAATGTAAGGTTTGAAGTTTTAGGGGGTGAGATTACTTGTGGTGCTGGAGGGGTAGATATTCCTGTTAAGACTAATCTTTATATTAATGAAAATAAGCAAACCTGGGATACAAATTCTGCCTTAACCTTAGACAATCAAGCAGCCGGAACCACCTTTGATGTAGAATCAATTTCAGGAAATGGGTCAATCTGTGGTGGTGCAGGCATGACCGTATCTACCACTGATATGAATACACCACAAGTTGAGGTTTTGGTTAATGGTGATCCAATTCCTAATATTAAGCCTTTTGCTAATCAAAATACCATTGAGTCTTTTTTGCAGAAGTACATTGAAAATGGAAAAATAAAAATTGCTGATAACGAAGCTATCTATTTATTTGAACTAGGAACAACTAATAAAAAGAGTTCAGCGTTTGATTTACAAGATAATGTTGTTTTAGCAACAGTTGAACCTTCTAATTAACTTTTCCTATTCTCATGAGACGTTTCACTGATATTTTGCATCTTGTTTAAAGTGAGCTATAGCAGTACAAAAAAAGATTATGACATCACTGTAGGGTGGGGAGTGCATCGCCTTACAAGGTTTTGTGATTCTCTCAATGTCCTAATGATAATACGTAGTGCTATAGCAAGAAACGTCTCTACACTTCAACTTAATTTTCATTCAGCTTTGATGCACATTTCTTATTTTTTGTCAAGTAATGAGCAATCTTACTTGGCTATTTTTTAGTACAAATGCTCAAAAGAATTAGCAAAAATAGCAGTTTTTTAGTTTATCAGGAGGGTCAAATAACCAAATAATGACGGTTGCAGTCCCTATTTTGAAAATTAGACACACTGGCTACAGATTTTCATTCTCACTCATCATACCACAAAGGCTTGCTTTCGTTACTTGTTGAAAATAATTCTCATATTTTGTCAAGAGCAGTAAAATCTCGATCTTTTTTATTTTAAAAGCAAATCAGATAAATTATAAATAAAACTTATATAAATAGAGACTTTATGATCATTTCAGCAAAATAGTTCACTTGTCTCTTCCATATTTAGTGTCTTGTGCTTAAGATTGTAGATCCAAACGCTACATATAGAGCCTGGTAAGTTAAGTGGTTGGTTGTTGGTATTAACCCCTTACCTTGTGTTGTGGGAGTTGTGGGAATTCAATTGTCGGGAGAAAAGAGTATGAACCATCAACAAGAATGGTTAAATAGTTGCGTTGATGAGCAACTGATAGCACTGAATGTGACAACCTTAGAGGGAGTTTCCCCTTCCGAGCATTTATTGTATTCTGATACACTTCCCCGACGTAATGATGGCAGACTCACTAATCATATTTTAAAGCGTTATGAACATACAGAACAAGGGGGTTGGTGGTGTTCAGGAATTGATGTCATGACAGGGGATAATGATCTTTGGGGATGTTTTAAACCCAAACAACCCCGATTGAGTTACGACCAGAGTAAACCCATTAAGTATGAACATCCACCCCAAACCCCTACAGGAATCTTTGCTTTAAGAGTACCGTTGCATCTTTGGGCGACCATAGCGCAACAGTATCAAATTGAGTTTACCCCAGATAAAGTTGATGCGACGCAACCGGATGGAGGATTTTGGCAGTGGGTAATAGATCATCCTTCTATTCCCTTATGTATTACAGAAGGAGCCAAAAAAGCAGGTGCATTATTAACTGCTGGTTATGTAGCGATCGCCCTTCCTGGCATTAATAATGGCTATCGTACTCCAAAAGACGAACAAGGAAATCGTATCGGTAAATCTTATTTAATTCCTCAGTTAAAGAAGTTAACCCACCGAAAACGAGAAATTTATATTACCTTTGATGAAGATGATCAACCCAAGACCATTAAAGCCGTTAACCATGCCATTAGAAAATTAGGTTATTTGTTAACTGAACAAGGATGTCAAGTTAACGTCATTCATTGGAACCGAGAACAAGGCAAAGGGGTTGATGATCTGCTGGTTAATCATGGCAAAAAAGTTTTTGATGACTGTTATCAAAAAGCCTTACCTTTGGAACTGTGGAAAGCGAGAGAATTTACCCAATTAACCTATGCAGCAGAAGTTGAAGTTAATTGTCCTTATCTTCCCAGGTTAGTGATTCCTGAGACTGCTAAAATCATTGGCATTAAATCTGGTATTGGCACAGGAAAAACCGAAGCTTTAGCTAACATTGTCAAACAAGCGATCGCCGATCACCAAAAAGTTTTAGTCATTGGCCATCGGATTAAATTAGTCGAACAGTTATGTCAACGGTTTGGACTCTCTTATATTACAGAAATCAAAGATCATTCTCAACATAAATTATTCGGTTATGGGTTATGTATTGACTCTTTGCATGAACAGTCTCAAGCGAAATTCAATCCTGATGACTGGGAAGATGCGTTAGTAATTATTGATGAAGTAGAACAAGTCATTTGGCATAGTTTAAACTCTAAAACTTGTGCCAATAACCGTGTTGCGATTTTGAGATGCTTAAAGAAACTGATACAAACAATTTTAGGAAGTAAGGGGCAAATTTTTGTTGCAGATGCTGACTTAAGCGATGTTTCTTTAGATTATTTAATAACCTTATCAGGAATTGATTTACAAGCTTTTATCATTCAAAATCACTGGAAATCATCTAGCAAAGAAACATGGCAAGGTTATACCTATCCCGAAACAACCCCAAAACATTTCATTCATGATTTAGTAGATCATATTCGTGAAGGAGGTAAACCCTTTATCTGTTTATCTGCTCAAAAAATCACCAGTAAATGGGGAACACAAACCTTAGAATGTTATCTAAAAAAACAATTTCCCGATGCTAAAATTTTACGCATTGATTCCCAATCCTTAACCGATCCTCATCATAATTCTTATCAATGTATTACCCAACTGAATGAGATATTGACTAACTATGATATTGTTTTAAGTAGCCCTGCCATTGAAACAGGGGTTAGCATTGATATAAAAGGTCATTTTACTTCAGTGTGGTGTCTTGCTCAAGGGGTACAAACTCCCACATCTGTTATTCAATCTTTAGGAAGAATTAGGGATAATATACCCCGTTATCTTTGGTTAACTTCTTATGGTTTTAATAAAGTGGGTAATGGATCAACTTCTATTCCTAATTTATTAACATCAGGTCATCGTTTAACTAATCTAAATATTCGATTACTACAACAATCGGATTTAACATCTTTGGATGACTTAGATACAGGATTTCAAGCAGAATCTTTATTATGTTGGGGAAAAATGGCGGTGCGAATTAACGCACAAATGATTCATTATCGAGAAACAATTATTAGAAGAATTCAAGCAGCCAATCATCGAATTAGTTTACCTACCAGAAAGAAAAGAAATAATCAAAAGAAAATACATAATAATAAAGAATATTTATCTAAATCCAGAAATCAACTCATGGAAACTATCGAAGAAGTAAGACAAAATAATTATCAATTAGATTGTGAAAAAATTGCTAATTCTCCAGACTTAAACGATGAAAAATACAAAACCATTAAAAAATCTTTAGTCAAAACCATTAAAGAACGAAGAAAACTAAAAAAATATGATTTACAACGTCGTTATTGTATTCCAGTTACTCCTCAATTAGTTGCTTTAGATAATGAAGGTTGGTATCAAAAAATCAGACTACATTACTTTTTAACTGTAGGACGTAATTATTTAGCAGATAGAGATACAATCGTTGCTAAAAAATTAATTGAGAAAGGAGAAGGAAGTATCTTTTTACCTGACTTTAATAGGAATCAATTTGGGGCAATTATTGGAACAATGGAGGTTTTAGGTATTCCTATTTTATTAAAAGATATTAATCGACAACTCATTAATATAGATGCTGATCTTATACAAATGGCAAATTTAGCTATCAATAATCGCCATGAAATAAAAACAATTATGGGGATTGGCATAGCCAAAAATGCCAGTCCAATTACTATTATCAGACGATTATTAGATAAAATAGGCTACAGTTTAACCTGTTGTGGAACCAAAACAATCAATAAAAAAAGAGTTCGACTTTATCAAATTGTTACACCAAATGACGACCGAGCAAAAGTTTTTCAACAATGGCTATTAAAAGATAAAAATGCTCCAGGAACCTCTGAACCCTGGTTTGAGGCTTATCTACTGCCAAAATTAGACAGGGAAGATAATACTAATCATATTCAGTTGAGTCTAGATTTTTCAGCCAACAAATAATCGAACTGAGTCTAACTTGACAGCTAAATAACTGTCTGTAGCCCTGAAGACAGGGATAATCAAAAGTCCTATAGTGTAACTACAATGACTCTGTGTATTAATTATCTGTTTTTGAGATAATTTTGTTGCGTTTTGCCTAATTTATGAATATTCCCACCATTAAGAGCGATCAAGTCAAATCTCGAATTTCTCCTTGGTTAATTAATCTAGCTTATCCTTTAGGATCAGCCATCGTACTCCCCTTCTATTTTGGTCGTATCACTATTGAAGGACAAGAACACATTCCCAAAACAGGGCCAGTCATCATTGCCCCTACCCATCGTTCCCGTTGGGATGCCTTAATCATCCCCTATGCTGTGGGTAGAATGGTCAGTGGTCGAGATGTGAGGTTTATGGTAACCTCCAGTGAAATGAAAGGCATTCAAGGCTGGTTCATTCGGCGTTTAGGAGGGTTTCCGGTAGATGTTAAACGGCCAGGAAGTAGTAGCTTAGAACATAGTGTAGAAGTTCTCAAACAAGAAGAAATGTTAGTTATTTTTCCAGAAGGAGGCATTTTCCGAGATACAGAAGTGCATCCCCTCAAACGAGGTGTGGCCCGTATCGCGTTAGAAGTGGAATCTCAACAACCCGGTTGTGGGATGAAAATACTACCAGTCGCCATTGAATATAGTCAACCCTTTCCCAGTTGGGGAACAGATGTCACCGTTAAGATTGGATCGCCGCTGGATGTGGCCAATTATGACACCACCACCCTTAAACCCAGTTCCGAAAAACTAACCCGCGATTTAGAATCTCATCTGAAAAGGATATTTCACGGTAAACTTGAGCAGATAGTTATTCCAAAATAATATTATTGCTTTAATAAATAGTTACCGATGAATCAATCTTTAGTCCCCGTTCCTTCTGGTGTTTTTCAAATTTCAGACAGTTCTATCACTCCAGGTACTTCTGATGAGGGTCCCTTAAAATTTTCTTTAGTGTTACCCACCTATAAGGAAGCCGGAAATATCCAAGACATCGTTAAAATTCTAACTCATTTACTCGATCAATCCATTCAGGGGGACTATGAAATCATTGTTGTAGATGATAACAGTCCTGATCATACTTGGAAATTAGCCCTAGAATTAACCTCAGACTATCCTCAACTGCGAGTCATGCGTCGTATCGAGGAAAAAGGTCTATCCACCGCAGTGATTCGAGGATGGCAAGTGGCCAGGGGAGATATTTTAGGGGTGATTGATGCAGACTTACAACACCCCCCCGAAGTCCTCCAACAGCTTTTAGGAGAAAT
The DNA here is from genome assembly GCA_030064955.1 of Crocosphaera sp. GTDB lineage: Bacteria > Cyanobacteriota > Cyanobacteriia > Cyanobacteriales > Microcystaceae > Crocosphaera. Next base: position 3,935 of record JASJDW010000147.1, on the reverse strand, counting down.
GGATCGAGGGGCCGATTTAGCTGTGGCCAGTCGTCATGTAGAAGGAGGAGGGGTTAGCCAATGGAGTATTATTCGTCGTTTCCTATCCCGTGGCGCACAACTGTTAGGATTAATGATTCTCCCTGAAGTCATTGGCCGGCTTTCTGACCCCATGAGTGGTTATTTTATGGTTCGTCGCAGTGCGATCGCTGGCAAACCCTTAAGTCCTGTGGGTTACAAAATTTTGATCGAAGTTACCGCCAGGGGTAAAATTCGCTGGTTGGCTGAAGCTGGCTATGTGTTTCGAGAACGTCAAGCCGGAGAAAGTAAAGTTACTTGGAAACAATATATTGAGTATCTACAACATCTTGTACGCTTACGTTTATCCCTATCCGCTAGGTTTATTCAGTTTTGTTTAGTTGGATTTAGTGGACTGTTTGTTGATCTGACGGTTTTTTCCTTACTTCGCAAAGGATTAGAATTAGGTTTAACACGTAGTACCGTTCTCTCTGCGGAAGTCGCCATTATTAATAATTTTCTCTGGAACGATTTATGGACGTTTCGCGATATTTCTAGCCGACAACCCGGGAAACGTCAACGGATTAAACGATTTATTAAATTTAATTTTATTTGTCTTGCGGGGGTCATTTTACAGACATTACTGGTTAATGCTTTCTTTGCTATTTTCCAAGGGTTACAGTTAGATGAAATCATAGCTACCTTAACCGCTAATCATTTCTTAAGAACCGTCCTGGCCAGTGATGTGTTAGCCAAATTAATCGCTATTGTTATGGTGACATTTTGGAATTTCTGGTTAAATACCAAATTGAGTTGGCGCGTGACGGAAATTGAACGATAGATTATACTGAGTGATACCACATAAAATCATGTTTTAAACAATTCTGTAAGGCCATGGAAATTATTGAAAAACTAGGGAAACCTAACTACTTACTCTTAGGGATAGCAGCAGCCATCACTGCTGTCCATTTTACCCTTTTAGAACAAGCAGGGAATCAAAATATTATAAGTGTCAGCATTTTGATTTGGTTAACAGCAGCCTCTTTATTATGGGATAAACACCAAGAAAATAACTTAGCCCTAGAAAGCAATTTACCCTCAACTGTATTGGGGATTTTTTTAATTGTGATTGCCTTATTAAGAAGTCTCTCTACATCGGGTTATCATTTCTTTTTTTGCCCTGTTCTTTTTGCCCTTGGCTTGGTATTAATTGCCTCTGGTTTTAAAGGGTTTCAGTTTTATAAAAAAGAACTTTTTGTCTTTAGTCTTTTTTTATTATATCCAGTAGTCATTCGTTTTCTAAGCATGATTGGTATGGAGAAATTGACAGCTATATTTTCCACTTTTATGTTATACATTCTGGGATTTCAGGCTTACAGAGAAGGGGTATCTATTATTTTACCCACAGGAAGAGTTGAGGTATTACAAAGCTGTGCAGGAATTGATATTGTAACCCTGATGATTATTTGTTCTATTCTCTTATTCTTTATTGTTCCTTTGAAAACAAGTCAGAAAATATTGTGTCTTGTCCTAGCTCCAATTACAGGTTTTTTAGTCAACTGTATTCGCATTGGTTTATTAACCTTTTTTGTATCTCAGTCTGCTGATGAAGCCTTTGAATATTGGCATGGAGAGGATGGAAGTTTAGCTTTTGCTATGATATCGGTCATTTTATTTGGATTATTTTGCTGGATCTCTTACATTCGTCCTTTAACCCTAGAAAATCTAGATTAAATCAAGTATTAATAAGTAAAAATTTAAAAACATGAATGTATTACAACCACATGGGCAAACAAAGAGAGCAACTCTCTTGGGAATTTTATTCTTGGGAATTTTAGGATTTCTCTCGTATCACATTATTGTTCCACAAGATAGTAAAAAAATAGATAATACTCAGACTGTAACTATTCCTGATACGGTTCCTTTATCTAATTGGAAGTTGATAGATAGTCAACCCCTAAAGTCTGCTGAAACTGAGAAAAAAAGAGAGCAAGTCCCAGGAAAATTGTATGAGTACAGTAATGATCAAGAACGTTTACAAGCAGAGATTCGTTATGAAAAATATAGGGGGAGTTTTAATCACTTTGTGATCATAGATATAGGAATGCCAGCAGCTACTATTAGTCCCGATATCTATTACAAGAAAGGGGTGGGACATTACGCTTTGTTTGAATACGAAAATACAACTTATTTAGGGTCTTGTATTAATGCTAAAGGAGAAGCAACTGTTACCTTAGATCAGTATAATAGAAATCGCTATCTACGGGGTTGGGGACTAACAAGAACGTTTTTATGGTTACTCGGAGAACAAGATTTAGTTGAGTATCGTTGTTTGTGGACGCTTATGTCCGTTCCCGGTTCCTCAGAAGAATTAGACTTTACTGTTAATATAGATCCCGACAATAAAGAACTGAATGAAGTTGAAAAAAAACTAGAACAAGCTTGGTTAGACTGGTATTCCTGGTGGAAAAATAACTTTCCTGATTATTAAATCATTTGTCCTAACCTATCCCTAAGCTTCCATAAAACTTTCTCAACTAAATGGGATGACGTGGTATCAAACCACTCAATTTCAGGATAAGCACGAAACCAAGTTCGTTGACGTTTAGCAAACTGACGGGTATGTACAATGATTTCTTTTTCTGCTTCTGATAACGATAGTTTTCCTTGCAGATAATTGATAATTTCTGCATACCCTAATGTTTTGAATAAAGGTAAATCCCAACCATATTTTTTAACCAGATTTTCTACTTCTTCAACTAATCCCATTTGAATCATTTTTTGGGTTCTTTCTATAATTCTTTTCTTTAACTCTTCAGACGAACAATCTAAGCCAATTTGTATGATAGGATAAGAAGGTGTTTTTTCCCCTTGTTGTTGAGAAATGGGAATTCCAGTGACATAAAATACCTCAAGGGCCCGTAGGGTTCTTACTTGGTCATTGGCATGGATTTTTTTACAAGCTAGGGGATCAAGTTGTTGCAAGATTTGATAACATTCTCGTTGTCCTAATGTTTGTAATTGTAATCTTAACTGAAATTGGGGAGCAACTCTCGGAATTTTTAAGCCTTTGACAATGGATTTAATATAGAGTCCGGTTCCTCCTACTAACAGAGGAAAATTATCTATATTTTCATCAACTAAACTCTCTGCTTTTTCTTGATATTCGGCTAACGTTAATGTTTCAGTCGGCTCACAAATATCAATTAAATAATGAGGTATTAAACTTTGTTCGGCTTGATTCGGTTTAGCTGTTCCAATATCAAATTCTCGGTAAACTTGACGAGAATCTGCACTAATAATAATAGAATTAATAGATTGAGCAATTTCTAAAGCTAAGGCTGTTTTACCCGTTGCGGTTGCTCCACAAACCACGATTAAGCCTCTTGACATAATGACAAATATTAGCAGTTTTTTTTGATCATAACAAAGTTCTACTCAATATTAAAATATATAACAAATTCTGAAACTGAACTTGAAGTTTATGGACTTGATGATTTATAGTCAGGATATTATCTTGAAATTTTGGGAGATTTTTCTTTAAAAATAACCAAAATCAATGATTCAAGAAAGCACTGTTGTGTTAAAAAACTAGACAAGGATAAAACAGAGAAGAGATAGAAATCCTCAAAAACATGAGGTTGACTTGAATTTTGTTTTTTCCCCTGTTAAAACGTTCCCTATTCCTTAAAATCAAGAAACATTAGAGTTAATTGCTCAAGTTAATCTTAAGGGATCTTTGATTGATTAAAATTAAAGATATTATTAGCGTTGGCCTTTAATATGCAAACGTTGATACCGTTTTGATTGACCTAATAATCTCTAATACCTCAGTAAGTAAGTAGGTCTAATTAAACATAAAACATTTGTAGGGTGGGCAATGCCTAGAACCACCTGTAGATATTGGTTTTAGCTTTAATTAGGAGTGCATCGCATTA
>JASJDW010000146.1 GCA_030064955.1 Crocosphaera sp. | reverse complement strand
TTCAAGATTGGCTGAGAACTTTACTGTTATTATACCTGATTTACGAGGCTATGGAAACAGTGATAAGCCTCCAGGTATGGCAAACCATTATAACTATTCTAAACGAGTCATGGCACAGGATCAAATAGAAGTCATGAGTCAATTAGGTTATGAAGAATTTTACCTTGTAGGACATGATCGCGGAGGAAGGGTTGCTCATCGTTTAACCTTAGATTATCCTCATAAAGTCAAAAAATTGGCTTTATTAGATATTGCACCCACCTATCAAATGTATAGGGAAACAGATCAAGAATTTGCTACTGCTTATTACCATTGGTTTTTTTTAATTCAACCTTTTCCTTTTCCTGAGACTTTAATTAATAATAATCCTGACTTTTTCTTAACTCATTGTTTACAAAGTTGGAGTAAAGTTGAATCACCATTTTCTTCTGAAGCAATGGAAGAATATTTAAGGTGTTTTCGTGATCCTCAAACGGTTCACGGAACTTGTGAAGATTATCGCGCATCAGCAACCATTGATTTAGAACATGATCGTATAGATATTAACAAAAAAATAGACTGTCCTCTATTGGTATTATGGGGAAGTCAAGGGGTAATTGAAAAGCGATATGATGTGATCAAAAGTTGGCAAAAAAAAGCCGTCAATGTTCAAGGAAAAGCCTTAAATTGTGGACATTTTTTACCTGAAGAATCTCCAGAAGAAACCTATCAACTGATTAAAACATTTTTTCAATAATCTTTAAAGAAAGAAATCTCTAGATTATGTCAAAATTTCTCCTCCCATTAATTTTTTATAGCGACTTTCTAATTCCTTTTTCAAAGAGGGTAAACTACCTAAAGTTTTATCAGCTACAATAATTTTTTCTGCTGCTACTCTTGCCAATTCTAACACTTCTTGGTCTTCGACTAAACTGGCCAAAGCAAAGTCAGGTAAACCAGATTGACGGGTTCCTAAAACTGTTCCTGGTCCACGAAATCTTAAATCCATTTCTGAGATAAAAAAGCCATCTTGAGACTGTTCTAGCACAGTTAATCTTTGTTTGGCATCGGGGGTTTTACTACTACTCATCAACAAACAATAGGACTTATGAGAACCTCTTCCCACTCTACCTCTTAATTGATGAAGTTGTGACAGTCCAAACCGTTCCGCATTTTCGATTAACATGACAGTTGCATTGGGAACATCTACCCCAACTTCTATCACGGTTGTTGAAACAATAATCTGATATTCATTATCTCGAAATGCGGTTAATACTTCATCTTTTTCTGCTGAACTCATTCGTCCATGTAACAGTCCAATATTGAAATCTGGAAACACTTTTTCTGAGAGTTTTTGATGTTCTTCTACTGCTGCTTTTACATCTAATTTTTCTGATTCTTCAATCATAGGAAAAATGATATAAACTTGTCGTCCTTGAGCAACTTCTCTACGAATTAAATCATAAGCTTGTGTGCGTTCTTTTCCTGTTAATGCTGTGGTTTGAATCGCTTGTCGTCCGGGGGGTAATTCATCGATTTGACTTACATCTAAATCTCCATGTAAGGTTAATGCGAGGGTACGAGGAATAGGAGTCGCAGTCATGGTTAAAACGTGGGGAGATTTACCTTTTGCTAATAGTTTAGCCCGTTGTTGTACCCCAAATCTATGTTGTTCATCGATAACAACTAACCCTAATTTTTGGAAGTTTACGGGGTCTTGAATTAAAGCATGAGTTCCTACTAAAAGGGGTAATTCTCCTGTCATTAATTGACGATGAATTTCCTCTCTTTTAGCTTTTTTTGTAGAACCTGTTAACAATTCTACGGGTAAATATAGTTGATTAAACCAAGGAATTAACTTACGATAATGTTGTTCTGCTAATACTTCGGTTGGTGCCATTAATGCAGCTTGATAATTCGATTGTAAGGCTGCTAAAATAGCAAAAACAGCAACAATTGTTTTTCCTGCACCTACGTCTCCTTGTACTAAACGATTCATAGGCGTTACTGAGTTTAAATCTTCTAAAATTTCATTTATGACTCGTTGTTGAGCATTGGTTAATTTGAAAGGTAAAATATTATCAAACTGTTCTATTAATTTTCCTTTTGGTGTAAAAATAGCACTATTATGAATTTGTTTTTGTTCTTGACGACGTTGTAAAAATCCTAATTGTAAATAAAAGAATTCATCAAATACCAAACGCCGTCTTGCATGGGCTAATAATTCAGGAGTTTCAGGAAAATGAATGTTAGTGATAGCATCTTTTAACCCCATTAATCCATACTGTTCTCTTAATACTCTGGGTAACGGATCTCGTATCTGTTTAATTGCATCTAAACTAGCAATAATTGCCTTACGAATTAAGTCAGCCCCAACCCCTTCAGTTAAAGGATACACAGGTAATAATCTACCAATTTTAATGGATTCAATGTTAGAACTTGTACTATCTAAAACTTCAATTTCTGGGTTATCTAATGTAATTCCGTAGCGGTTTTGTTTCACTAAACCTGATGCTGCTACCACTGCACTCATAGGATACAATCTTTTCTGTCTTTCTTGCCATCCTCTATTCGTAAAACGAGTCCCTGCAAAGAAACGATTGAGCTTAATTTGTCCTGTATGATCCCTTAAAATTAACTCAAAAATACTCAATTTTTTGTTCTTGGGACTGGTAAAACAATTACAGCGTTTAACGGTTCCCACTATGGTAACAGTTTCTCCCGCTACCAACTCGGAAATGGTAACTTGACGAGCATAATCAATATGGTCACGAGGATAATAAAATAGAATATCTTTTACTGTATATAATCCTAGCTTCTTTAATAATTCTCCTCTTTTATAACCCACTTCTGCTAAATTACTTAAAGATTGCTCTAAAGTAATAGAACGTAAAGAACTTTTTTTCTCAGTAATAGCTGTGGTTTTGGGTAACTTTGGTGTTGGAGGTTCCGAAGGGGTTTCTAATGTCTTTCTTAGTTGGTGTAAAAATTGACGGGTTTGACTGATTAAAGTCTTTCTTTGTGCTACAGTTAAGTTAGAATAGTTGGCATATTGTGTTGCAAAATTTTGCCATCGTCTGCGATCGCTAACAGGAGTCCCACTCGGAGGACTTTGACCAAAATTAAGGCATAAAAATTCGTTAAACTGATATTGATTACCCTGTAAATTGGTAAATCCTCTTTCTGTTTCAACGGAAAGGGCTTTATCTAAACGTATCCAGTCGGGGTTTCCTGCGGCCATAGTTTGTCTAGGGAGTTAACACCTGGACTATTTATTGTGACACATTTTTCCCTTATTTTGTCGTTAGTTGTTTAATGGTAATTAATTTAATTTCAAGGTTTTACATTAATGATATTAGTAGTCAGTAGGGCTTAATAATATTAAATACATACAAAATTTATGTTTAAGTAAAAAATTTATCATTTTGTTTCATTTTCTATTAAGATTTTTACCAATACTTTAACAGTTTCTTCCAGCTTATCAACTCTTTCTTCTAAAGAAATAGGAGGTAATAATCCTTCAATCGCTTTTAAAAAATACTTCCAGCCTTTTTTACATTTTATCCCATAAGCCTTTTGATAAGCAGCATAAGCATTGTTATAATTACCATAACGCTTAATTAATTCTTCTTTCGTTATTTTACTTTCAGGAAGAGATTTATTAGAATTTTCGACAGACGTTAACAATTCTTGCAATCTAGTTGATAACGTTGCTGTAATTGAAAAAACTTTGGCAGAATTTTTAATGTCCTGTTGCTGTAAATCTTCTAACTCTTCAATTAATTTTCTAAATCTCGACATAATTATTACCTTGAATACTCATTATCGATCTAATAAATCTCTATTAATATCAGCAGGATTTGTTTCCATTTGAGGCTTATTAGGATCATAAGGGAGGGTATTATCTATTTTACCAATGTCTTGAGGATTATCACTGAAAAATAATGATTGAATTAATGTCCAAATAATACTAAATTTTTCAAATAAGTTATTTGTTTTTTGAACTTTAATAGTAGCAATTTCTACCTCTGTTTCAATTTGTTTTAATTCAGCAACAACCTTATCTCTTTGGGCTACCATTTTTTGTTTTTCTTGAGTTAATTGCGTCATTTGTTCATTAATCTGTGTTAACTCAGCTTTAAAAACTTCAATATTTTCAGATTTTAATCTTATTTCTATTTCTAATTCTTGATTTTCTCTTGATAGCGTAACAATCTCTGCTTTTAATTTTTTCTTATCTACTTTATGCTGTTTACTCCAATATTGTAATTGACCTTGAGAACGTCTTAAGGTCTTAACGACTTCAACTGCTTCGATTAATTGTTCGTTATCAGGATAGTGTTTAGCTAATTTATAAACGTTTTTAACACGAGTATCAATAGTAATTGTCATTATTAAACTTGTTTGGTACTTTAATAACACAAATTATAGTAATTTTTATTATTGACGACAGTGATACCTATCACATCATCAACCATCAGTTAACTAAACTTAATAATAATAAACTTAACTTTTCTGACATCCAATCCTTGCTATGATCGGAATAAGAACAAACGCCACACTTTATCCACTTATATTATGGCGAAAAAAGGCAATTTTCCCCTTACAGACTGGTTAGAAACCCATTGGACAGCCCCTGCTTTTAGTGGCTGGTTGTTAGCGGTATTAGCCCTATGTTTCTTTGGCGCAGCAACTAATACCATGGCTGGATGGCTATATGTATTAAGCGGGACAATTTTAGCATTACTGATATTAGGGGCTATTCTTTCAGTGCGATCGCTGTCTCAAATACAAGTCCGTCGTCCTCCCCTCAACCCCGTCAGCGCAGGGGATGACCTCACCGTTGAACTAATTATTGAAAATAAGTCAAAATCACCCAAAACGTTACTACAATTGTGGGATATGGTTCCTACTGTTATGGATCAGCCAAAAAACACAGCGATTGAAGCCATTACACCCCAAGGGGAACAGCATTGGACTTATTACCTGAAAACCCAACAAAGGGGGGTGTATCATTGGCATGAAGTAGAGTTACGTAGTGGTTCCCCTTTGGGACTGTTTTGGTGTCGTCGCAGTCAAGAAGTTCCAGCAAAAGCAGTGGTTTATCCGCAGATTTTACCGTTAAATCATAGTCCCCTCATTGATACAATGGGACAGGAAGAAAGCGACCAAAAACAAAGCGATCGCCGTTTTCAGGGGGCCAATGAAGGGGTCACAAAAGCCTTACGACCTTACCGTTACGGTGATCCTATGCGGATGATCCATTGGCGTACCAGTGCCAAATATGATGAGTTTCAGGTACGGGAGTTAGAAGTGATTACAGGGGGAGAAGATATTATTATTTGTTTGGATAGTGGTTCTTCATGGTTAGATGATAATTTTGAACAAGCAGTTATTGCAGCAGCTTCTTTATATTTTTATGCCAGTCGCGCCCAATTAAATGTTAAATTATGGACAGCTAAAACGGGACTTATTCATGGTAATCGTACTGTCTTAGAAACCTTAGCTGCTGTTGCTCAAGAAGAAAAAGATCCCCAACATACTTTACCTAAAATACCGTTAATTTGGCTTACGGAAAATACTGGCAGCTTTGATCAGTTACCGTTAGGTAGTCGTTGGCTTTTATTTCCCCAAGAAAAGGATAAGGTTTCTAGTTTCTTATCCAAAAGTTTAACAGGATTAATCATCAATTCAGAGCAATCTTTACAAACCCAATTACAAAAAATTCCCCAGTAATTTAACCTTCTGTATCAAAATCTGCAATGGTTAAGAGACTGTCAGTTTTGTAGGGTGGGCAACGTTTTCTACATTATGAGTGATTAAGATAAATTTCTGATTTGCCCACCCTACCGTCTAGATCTTTCCGGGGGAATAATAATTATAGATGATCTATGAATCTGAAAACTCATTCAAGCGATCGTTTTGCCAATAACTATTAAAAATTTCGTTATTTTTTGCCATATCCAGCACAGTATTAGGGGCGATATCAATGGCTTCTAATAAGCAGTCTATGGCTTCATCTTGGTTATTTAAACTCCCATGACAACAACTTTGATAGTACCAAGCATATTCATCATTAGGTTCAGCGTCTAGGGCTTTTTGATAACAATTAATTGCCTCATCAAAACGGTTTAATTGTTGTAAAATTTGTCCTTTTTGATACCATGACCAATAATCACAGGGTTTAACCGATAACGCCTTTTCGTAGTTAGTTAAAGCGGTTTCTAACTCCCCTTGATGGCGTAAACAGTCTCCTTTGCGATACCATGACCAATAATCATTTGGTCTGATGGTTAACGCTTGATCATAAGCTGCGATCGCTTCGGAATATTTTTCCCATAAACGATAAGCTTCTCCGATGCGATATTGCGCCCAATAATCGTTAGAATAAATCAATAAAGCATTTTTGAAGCAGTTAATAGCGTTTTCGTACTCTTTTAACTCTTCAAGATGGACACAGCCTTTATCATACCAAGACCAATAATTGTTTGGTTCAATTTTAGTGGCATTTTCGTAGCTGACGACAGCTTCTTCGTAACGTCCTAACTCTTCTAATGTCATACCCTTTTTATACCAAGCCCAATAGTCATTTGGATAATATTCTAAGGCTTTTTCGTAACACATTAACGCTTCTGGATAAAGTTGATCCATACGCAGTCTATTTCCCTGCTGGTACCAACTTTGATAACTATCGGGACGACATTCTAAAGGGCGGTAAATGGTGGCTTTAATGGGTATCATGGCTATCAAAGGACATCCTATTTATACTATATAACAATTTATTAAGTATCTATGTAAAATTTGCATTAATCGATTCAAAAATAACACAATAGTTCATAGAATTAGGTGTGAATCTCTATTTGAAATTATGTTACCTTCAGATTTATTAATGTATCGTTATAGTGGAGACACCATTATACCCAAACGTTTACCTTTAAATGATAGCACGATTAATTTAGCGGCTGAACAAATTAATTGTTTTTTAAACTGTGTTGATCAAACGCAAAAACAGTTAGCTCAAAAGTTATTAGAATTAGAAGGAGATAACCCGAATTATCGAGTAAAAAGAGGATTAGCACATTTATTAAAAAATCATTTTTCTACTTTTGAAATTATTAGTCCGCTAGAACCCAAAGAATTAAGAAAAAAAGTATTTAGTTGCGCTGCTGAATCATTACCCATTCCCCAAAATAGACCTAAGTTATTACAAAAAATAGCAAGTTTACTAACAGAAGAATTACAAAGAGAAGTATTACCGAGTGAAATTGAACGAGGGTTATATGCAGATTTGCAAGAAAATCGAATTTTAACAAGTTTTGAACCACCGGAACCAGAAACCTTAATCCATCGTTATAATTTATCACAAATCCAAGGAGTTTTTTATCGTTCTAATTATATTGTAATTAATGCTCATCGGAACGATCCAGGGGAATATAAACTCTTATTTCGTTATTTAAAATTGTTTCAATTAATGGCATATATTGAAGGAGATGCTGACACAGGTTTTACCATTACTATTGATGGGCCTACCAGTTTATTTAAACCCAGTACCCGTTACGGTTTATCTTTAGCAAAAATGATTCCTGCGTTACTTCATGTGAGTAAATGGAGTCTAAAAACCAAACTACAAACCAAAGATTCTTATACAGGAGGAATCAAAACCAGTTACTTTAATTTAGACGATCATTGTGGTTTAGTGACTCATTATTCTAGAGGAAAAACCTATGATAGTATGTTAGAAGAATCCTTTGCCAAACGATGGGAAAAATTAAAGACAGATTGGAAATTAGAAAGAGAAGTAGATTTAATTCCTATTCCTGGAAGTGTCATGATTCCTGATTTTAGATTAGTGCATCCTGATGGTAGAGATTATTTACTCGAAATTGTTGGTTATTGGCGGCCTGACTATTTAAGAAAGAAATTTTATCAAGTACAAAATGCTGATAATGATAACATTATTTTAGCTATTTCTGAACGATTGAACTTAGATAAAGCAGGGGTTAACTTTAATGATACCCCTGCAAAAGTTGTTTGGTTTAAAGATAAGTTAAATCCTAAAAATATATTGTCTTTGTTAGAAAATAAGTGATCTTATAGCAGTTCCCATACTTGTGAGATACAAAATTTTCTAGTTTTAGGAGTTCCTCGCTTCGCTCCGGCTAAGCGCGAACAGGAGTCAGGAGTCAGGAGTCAGAACTTAAATATTAGGTGTATCTCACTCGTTAAGAGAAACGCTATAATAATCTTTTAAATTACTCCAGCTTCTAAATAATTAATCGTTCCTAGATCAGCATTAATTTCCACTTCTATTCCCATAGGAAAAGTTAAAATTGGTTCAATATGACCAATTTGTGCGCCTATCCATGCAGGAATTCCTAATGGTTTAATGTGATCATTTAAAACTTGTTCTAACGTTAAAGAAGCATAATCTCCATTGGGTAAACAATTGGTACATTCTCCAAAAATAAACCCCGATAATTTATCTAAAATTCCAGCAACTTTTAAATGGGTAATCATGCGATCGATACGGTAAATATTTTCCCCAACATCTTCAATAAATAAAATATGTCCTGTAAAATCTGGAACATAAGGAGACCCAATAATAGCCGATAAAACTGATAAATTTCCCCCTATTAATTTACCCCTAGCTGTTCCTGGTGTAATGGTTTGAATGCGATTTTTGACTTGCATTAAACGGTTATTATCATCAGGATCTTTTTCATTTTGGAAGCTTATTTTTTCTTCAGTAAATAAAGCTTGTTTAAAAGAGTTGACTTGTTGTGGTCGCCAAGAAGTAAATCCATTAGGGCCATGAAAAGTAACTAAACCTGATTGTGTATAAATAGCCATTAATAAGGAGGTTAAATCACTAAAACCTATAATAATTTTAGGATTATTTTTAATTAGATTATAATCTAAATATGGCAAAATACGAGCGCATCCCCACCCTCCACGAATGGGTAATAATAGATCAATTTTAGGGTCAGCAAAAAACTGATTAATATCATTTGCCCGATCTTTATCTTTTCCTGCTAAATAACCATATTGATCTAAAAGATGGGGTGCTAAATGAGGAACTAATCCTAATGCTTTGATGGCATCTTGTACAATATTAATATCTTCTGTAATAAAAGTTGTTCCTGCTGGACTCACTAAACCAACCCCTGAACCCGGTTGAAGTTTTCGGGGTTTAATAATAGGAGAATTTTGAGCAGATGCTGTAGAATAGATAGAAGTTAAAAAAGTTAAACTTCCTAGAGATGCAGTTAAAACTTGACGACGATTCAAAGACATGGTGAAAATTGGTAATCGGAAATTTATTTTGAAAAATTAAAGTCATTGATTAGCTAAGCTAAGTGACTAAACTAAATAAGTTAAATAGTTGTTTTAATTGTTTTTTATCTTCAGCATCTAGGGGAATATTCATATCTTTTATTTCTGTGGGAGTTCTTGTGGTAACTGATAAGATTTCTATTCCGACAATTTGATTATTTTCATCGTAATCACAAATAACACCATCTCCTATGGTTTCTGAGTCAATAATTTTAGAATCTTTTAAATAAATATAAGCTGCATCTGCATCGGGATCATATGTTATATTTTTCATAGTTTTCCTCTCATAGAACGATCAAAATAAAAAGTAATAATTTTTAATGTATCTTCAGTTGGTTTATATACAACTCTCAGAACACGATTATCAAATTCAGGAATAGTTGCTAATGCACAAAGTAACTCAGGATCTTTTTTATCTGGTTCTATCTTTTGAGGATAGAATAGAGTTCTTTCGATCCATTCTAATAGGATTCCACGTTCATCAAGACGTATTTTAGCGTGTTTTGTGAACTTGTAGGAATAGGACATAGTTATTCAGATCAAACAATAAACTCTCCTAACCATTTCCTACACTGACTTAACTCAACTATTTATACAGCTAAGAGAAAATTTTTGATTTTCTATCTACTTTTCAACATCTCAATAATCTTTGTATTAGCTTTTGGGAAAGGGAACTGATCAATTTCTTCTAAACTTACCCAACGTATTTCTTGACATTCGATGGGTTTGGGTTCTCCTGCTAAATAACGACAAAGATGAACATATAACGTCACTTTGAAATGAGTATAAGCGTGATCTAAATTAACTAAATTTTCTCCTACTTCAATGTCAATATCAATTTCTTCTTTAATCTCTCGTTTAATACAGTCTTCTACCGTTTCATTTGGTTCTATTTTTCCCCCTGGAAACTCCCATAACCCTCCCAATAAACCCTTTTCCTGACGGCGATCAATTAATATTAAACCAGCGTTATTATAAATAACAGCCACACCAATTTTTTTATGGGGAAGGGGTTTAGTAGTTTCAGTCATGGGAAGTTGATTTTGTTGGCCTTGTTGATAAGCTTGACAATGAGATGTCCAGGGACAGAGTAAACACCTCGGGTTATCGGGATCAACTAACTGATCCGATAGTCGCCATAAAGATTGTAGCCCTTTTTTTGGGGGAACCGGCAAAGCCATTAAACGGGATAACACTCGCTTCACATTACCGTCTAAAATAGATACAGGTTGGTTGAACGCTGCACTAAGTATCCCACCGGCTGTAGTACGTCCAATACCGGGTAATTTAAGAACATCAGGGAGTTGTTGCGGAAACACCCCATCATACTCATTAAAAACGATTTGAGCCGCTTTGTGGAGGTTTCTGGCTCTACTATAGTATCCTAACCCTTCCCATGCCTTTAAGACCCCTTGTTGGTTGGCTGTGGCTAAACTTTCCAGGGTAGGGAAAGTATCTAACCAACGTTGATAATAGGGAAGAACCGTTTTCACCTGGGTTTGTTGTAACATAATCTCAGACACCCAGATTAATTGAGACTCCCTGGGTTAAAACCGCAGGGATTCTAGTCGTAACTTTAAAATGGGATAAATCCACATTTCAAAGTTTGTTTCTAGTTACTATTCTTATAGTCACCTACCAGAATAGAGAACTTACGTCCTGGGGACTCC
>JASJDW010000130.1 GCA_030064955.1 Crocosphaera sp. | reverse complement strand
ACGCCAAATAATCAGGATTGTCTTTTTATTCCTCAATTGATGTTGCTTGTCATGTTTTTCAATAATGCTATCTTATTGCGGTGAGCAGTTACATTTTAACATCAACACCCCTTGCTTTGGCATCTCGCAACATTCGAGAAGAATTGGAATTCGGTAAAAAGTAAGGACTGGCGATCCAAAGTCTTTTAGTTGAACCTAAAATTAAGGTTTGAAAAAGAGAACGAATGGATGAATCTTTATAACTTGGATCATCATTAGCAGTGACTAAAATTTCTAGGGAGTTTTCTTGTTTTTGTTGAGAAGGAATATTAATGAAATCCATAAGTCCTTTACTATCTAACCAATGTTGCCAAAACAGTCCAGAAAGTCTGGTTAAAACATTTCCTTGTATGGCAATTTCATAATCTAACCAAGGTTCTTGATCGCCAATTTTTGACCAACCATCCCACCGATCAGAAATTCCGGCTCCTCCAATTAAAGCAATTTCATTATCAATAATTAATAGTTTACGATGATTTCGTCTTAAGTTTTTTAAAGGATTTCGCCATTGAAACGGATTAAATTGCTGAACTTCTATTCCCTCTTGCTTAAGATTTTTCCAGTAAGATTCTGGTATAGATTTGGTTCCATAATTATCCATAATTAACTGAATTTTTATCCCATTTCTAGCTTGATGAATAATAGCTTCAGCAAATTCATTAGCCCGATTTCCTGGAGTCATAATATAGGTTTCAATCTGAATTAGATGTTTAGCTTTTTCAATCGCTTTGAGTCTCGCTGCGTAAATTTCAGTTGCCCCAACCCAAAAATTTAGTAGATTGCCTGAAACAATAAATGAATCAGAAAGATTAGCGACAGTTAACCCAAAATATTCTGAATTTGATGGAGGAAAATTCTTGAATTCATATTTTTTTGCTGGTTGAAAATAGCCTTGTAAATATAAACTTATTAAAACGAGAATAAGAAGAATAATAATAAGAAAAGAAAAATTTTTAATAATCATATTGATTGCAATTACAGCAGTTTTCGACTTAGTGTGGTACAAGAAGTTAAGGCTTGAGGCAGAGGGCAGGAGGCAGGAGGCAGGTGTTAGATGTAGTTTAATAACTTGCAAAGTGCTGTAATGAAAATGGGATCTTAACATAGGTAATATCCCATTTCTTCTGATTTTTATTAAAATTTTATGGATTTGTTGAAGACGTACAATCACCGAGATTAGCTGAGGTTACATAACCGCTAACAGGACGCTCAAAAATATACCTAAAGAAATAGGAATTACTCATATTTTATAAACCAGAATCTATCTTTTGAGAGAAGTATTACAATGGTTATTTCGTGTAAGCTTTGTTATAAGTCTGACTTATAAAAAAAATCGGAGGATTTCTTACCATGAGTACAGAAGATAGAGTAGAGGCAACAATGAAAAACCTGGAAGGAAAAGCACAAGAAATGCTTGGAGAGATCACAGGTGATCCTGAAGATAAAGCAGAAGGAAAAATGAAACAAGCAGAAGCAGAAGCACAACATTCTGTAGAAGATGCTAAGGATAAAGTCAAAAAAGCGATTGATTAATTAGTGAATAGCTTAGTTTTTATCAAAGAGAGGAGAAAATCACATAAACTCTCTTTTTCTTTGATAAAAATTTGATTATTTAAGTTTCATAACCCTTACCTAATTCAGCAGCACAACTACTATGAAAATTCAACCAATGCTATCAAAATTTTATCGATTATTAGCAACTTTATTGTTAATTTCTAGTGCTTTTCTAGCCACTCTAAACTACAGTAGCCCATCTGCTTATGCAGTAGATTCATCTGTTATGATCGCTGTTGATGAAGCATTAGGATCAGGAACAATTGATAAAATAAAAGGAAAAGCACAACAAGATTTAGGAACCGTTCAAAAAAACGTAAGTAACGATGTGGAAGATGAGATTCAAGGAACGGTAAAACAAATTAAAGGTCGTGCCAAACAAGATATTGGTAAAACAAAAAGTGGTCTTAAAGAAGCTGGTTCCAATTTAGAAGAAGCTTCTGAGAATGTTGTAGATTCAGTTAAGAACTTTTTTGGGTCTTAAGACTCAGGTTTTCTACTTTTTCTAAGAACCTTTCTATCTGTTCAGTTAATCCTGGACTTTGGGCTTCAGCAAACTCATAACTAGCGCGAATAATGGGTTTATTAACCTCAATTAATTCGGCTAAATTACTGGGGGTTGCTGCTACGACAACATCAACTTCTGCTTGATTAATCGTTGTTTCTAAGGCTTTTAATTGTTCTGGAAAATAACCCATCGCTGGTAACACTGATCCAATGTGGGGATAGATTTTGTAAATTTTAGCAATTTCAGGAACCGCATAGGGACGAGGATCGACTATTTCTTTAGCTTGGGCGCGTGTGGCTGCAATATAACCAGCCCCGTAAGCCATCCCTCCATGAGTTGTAGTCGGTCCATCTTCAACCACCAATACCCGGCGATCGCAGACCAATTCGGGTTGTTCTAATACAATGGGAGACTTTCCTTGAATAATTAAGGCTTTGGGATTAAACTGCTGCACTGTTTCCTTAACCTTTTGAATATTAGCAGCTTCTGCTGCATCTACCTTGGCAATGATAACAATGTCAGCCATGCGTAGTACCACTTCTCCTGGATGATGGGTGGTTTCATCTCCAGGACGCAACGGATCAACTAAAACCAAATGTAAGTTAGGCCGAATGAAGGGAAAATCGTTATTTCCCCCGTCCCAAAGGATAATATCGGCCTCTTTTTGAGCTTGTTGGACAATTTTTTCGTAGTCAACCCCTGCATAAACGATATTACCGACGTTGATGTGGGGTTCATATTCTTCTCGCTCTTCTACGGTACAATTAGCTTTAGTTAGGTCATCCAGGGTGGCAAATCTTTGGACGGTTTGTTGTTCTAAGTCACCATAGGGCATAGGATGACGAATGACGGCAACGGTGAAACCTTTTTTTTGCAATAATTTGGATAACCATCGAGTGGTTTGGGATTTTCCACACCCTGTCCGTACCGCAGACACAGCAATAACGGGGACGTTTGCTGTTAACATTGTTTGTTGAGGTCCCAGTAACAAAAAGTCTGCCCCTGAAGCCAAAGCGCGAGAAGCAAGGTGCATCACCTGACGGTGAGTAACGTCGCTATAGGCAAAAATGACTTGATCGATGGCTTTTTCTTGACAGAGGGTATCTAGTTCCGTTTCATCTACGATGGGGATACCTTGAGGATAAAGAGGACCGGCTAAAGAAGGGGGATAAAAGCGGTTGGCAATCCCTGATATTTGCGCTGCGGTAAAAGCGACCACTTCCACGTTTGAATTATGACGATAAACTTGGTTAAAATTATGAAAGTCCCGTCCGGCTGCCCCCATAATCACGATGCGAGTTTGCAATCGCTCTGATTTCATCGTCTCAGCCTCCCATTACAAATTTTATTTAATATTCGTTTCTAAACCAAAACTAATACCTTTTTACTAACAGAAACCCAGTTGATTTTAAGGATAATTTATAACTTTTAAACTCCATCTATTTATTATAACAAATTTTCTATTTATAATTCCACAATTCTTAGAGGAAAAGATAAATTTTTTTTAGCTTACTACCAAAAGCATTATGACAAAATTGTAAAAAAACGTTACAGTATAAACAGATTATAATCACTGTTGGGGAGAGGACAGCTAATGTTAGAACTGTATCAATTTGAGGTTTCTCAATATTCTGAGAAGGTTCGCTTAATTCTTGATTATAAAGGGTTAGAATATCGTAAAATAGAAGTCACTCCAGGAATGGGACAAGTAGACTTATATAAAATGTCAGGACAACGACAAGTTCCAGTCTTAAAAGATGGGGAAACCATTGTTGCTGACTCTACTGAAATTGCCTTTTATTTAGATAGAAAATATCCAGAAAAGCCCATTATTCCTATTGATCCCCTCAAAAGAGGACAATGTTTGTTAATAGAAGAATGGGCGGATGAATCCATTGGAATTAAAGGAAGAATTGCTTTAATTGGTGCCTTAAATCAAAACCCAAACTTCCGTACTTCTGTGTTACCCAAAGAAGTTCCTGACTTTCTAAAAACCTTAATTGGGGCGGTTCCTGGGGATTTATTGAGTGCTTTAGGAACGGGTGTTGGTTTTGGTCCAGATGCAGTTAAAGAAGCCACCAAAGCCCTCAAACAAGATTTAGAAGCCCTCAGTCTGATTTTACAACACCAACCCTATTTAGTGGGGGATCAAATCACGTTAGCTGATTTAGCGGTTGCAGGATTAAGTATTGTTTTAAAGCAACCAGGAGGGGATTATTTAGATATTCCTGATACCCTAAAAGGAAAGGGGATTCCTGGGTTAGCGGATAATACTGCTTATGATGCTTTCTTCCTCTGGCGCGATCGCTTATATATGGACTATCGCAAACCCCTTATGTCTAAACCGTCTGAAGGAGATTCTCCCACCACCATTGATATAGATTAGTTATCTCTCAAAACTTAAGCATTCAGCCGTCAGCGTTCGGCGTTCAGCTAAGAGATGAAAGCGGTAAGCATTCGTTTAAACGAGAGTCACTTTCGATGCTAGGGATTTATAGTTTTTAGCTAATAGCTGATAGCTGATAGCTGATAGCTGATGGCTGATATCTGAATGCTTACCTCAAAACACTGAAACATCTGTTGTTAATTATTTAGGAAAAAAACAATTATGAAAACCTCTGACAAACAATTTGAAGTTAACAAAAGCGAACAAGAATGGAAAACAATTCTAACCCAAGAACAGTTTAACGTTTTGCGTAAACATGGGACAGAAAGAGCCGGTACGAGTCCCTTGGATAAAGAATATGGGGAGGGAGTTTATAAATGTGCTGGTTGTGGACAACCCTTATTTACCTCTGAGACTAAATATAACAGTGGTACCGGTTGGCCAAGCTTTTATCAACCCATCGAAGGTGCCATTGAAACCTCTATTGATCGGTCTTTATTTATGACTAGAATCGAAGTCCATTGTAGTCGTTGTGGTGGTCATTTAGGTCATGTATTTAGTGATGGACCCAAACCCACGGGACAACGCTATTGTATGAATGGGGTTTCTTTGGAATTTGCTCCAGAAACTGAGAAATAGTTAACAGTAGGGTGGGCAATGCCCACCTGACAACTTTCATCACAAGAAAGAAATCTACAAATCAGAAAGCACCTCTTTCGCAGCGGCTAAAGTACGCTCAATATCCTCTGCGGTATGGGCTAAGGAAGTAAAACCAGCTTCAAACTGGGAAGGAGCAAGGTAAACGCCCTTTTCTAACATTCCTCGATGAAAACGCCCAAATTTGGCGATATCAGACTTCTTGGCATCATCGTAGTTGCGTACGGGTCCTTCTGTGAAGAATAGGCCAAACATAGCCCCAATATGGCCACCACAAACGCTATGGCCAGCATCCTTGGCTATCTTCAATAAGCCTTCACTTAGTTGTTGGGTAATTTGTTCTAATTTGTCGTAAGTTCCTGGTTTTTGTAGTAATTCTAGGGTTTTGATCCCCGCAGTCATGGCCAAAGGATTACCAGATAAGGTTCCCGCTTGATACATGGGTCCGGCGGGTGCAACCATGGACATAATATCTTTACGGCCACCATAGGCCCCGACGGGTAAACCACCGCCGATCACTTTCCCCAAGGTGGTTAAGTCAGGGGTAACTCCAAATTTTTCTTGCGCCCCACCATAGGAGAGACGGAAACCGGTCATGACTTCATCAAACACTAATAAAGCCCCGTATTCTTTGGTTAGTTCCCGTAATCCTTGTAAAAATCCCCCATCTGGTACAACAAAGCCAGAATTACCCACCACCGGCTCTAAAATGACCCCTGCAATGTCATCAGGATTTTCTGTAAATAGGGCTTTGACCGCTTCTAGATCATTGTAAGGGGCAGTTAACGTATTGGCAGTGGTGCTTTTAGGAACCCCAGGAGAGTCTGGTAAACCGAGGGTCGCGACTCCCGATCCGGCTTTGACCAAGAACATATCTGCGTGGCCGTGATAACACCCTTCAAATTTAATGATTTTGTCTCGACCCGTAAACGCCCGCATTAAGCGCAATACGGACATACAAGCTTCGGTACCGGAGTTAACAAAACGGACCATTTCGATGCTAGGAACTGCATCAATAACCATTTCTGCTAAGACATTCTCTAACAGACATGGTGCGCCGAAACTGGTTCCTTTGTCTAAAGCGTCATGGAGGGCCCCGATAACGTCAGGATGCGCATGACCACAAATAGCTGGGCCCCAGGTTCCTACATAGTCAATGTATTGGTTGCCGTCTACGTCCCAAATATAAGCCCCTTTGACGCGATCAAAAACGATGGGTTGTCCACCGACAGATTTAAACGCCCTCACGGGGGAACTGACTCCCCCTGGCATTAATTTTTGTGCCGCAGAAAAAATTTCTTCTGATTTTGTGGTCTTCAATGATGTTGTACTAACCAAATTAATCTCCTTTTGTTCGTGACGTACTTCTGATCGGTTTTCTCTAGGACACAAGGGGGCTTTTTCGTCTTATTGGTTGCCTGTTATGCGTCCCCAAAAAACCGCGTTAGACTGTCTCTATTGAGAGGATGCAAGCTTCATTTAAGTCTTTTACTTGAAATGTTTCTATCCCCCTTCTTGTGCCTTGACATCTTGGTGGTGTATCGACTTGCAGATGGTTTTGTCGAAACCCCTAGGATTTTTTTTCCTCCGAGACTACTAAGATCAAACTCTTATTCGTTTTATTATACGATGAGGGTTCCTTTTTTTATAGCGTTTCCTGGACTCATGAGGTACACCTAATATTCAACTTCTGAACTTCTGAACTCCTGAACTCCTAACTCCTAAAACTAGAAGAGTTTGTACCTCACAAGTATGGGAACTGCTATATCGTCTCTTTTTATTCCCATAGAATTAAGGGTAAAGAATAAATTTTTTCCACAATCAATTGAAAACTGCTGTAATTTCCTTAATTTCTTTTTTCCAATTTTTGGTGGTATCTAAAGATTTAACATAAGTTAATTCTTGTTCATTAAAATCTTGGGCATTATTTTGTTGTTGTTGCAATAAATTGGGGGTTGCGTCAGAAATGTCTCCTGTTCGGTTTGAGAGGCGATCGCTTAAAATCTCTACAGGCGCATAACAATGTAGAATTGTCAAGGAAATGTTATATTTTTTAGCTATTTCTATCACAGGTTCCCGCCATTGATGACGATCAAATTTAGCGTCTAAAATAACAGAAAATCCTTCTTTTGCAATGATTTCACCGAATTTAATCAAAGTTTCGTAAGTTTTTTGGTTCATTTCTGGACGATAAAGTTCACTATTTCCAGATTCATCTAAGGGAATATTTCCTAAGTGTTTTCGCACAGCATCGGAACGAATTAAAATACCATTAATTTCTTGAGCGAGATATTTTGCTACAGTGGTTTTTCCCGATCCTGATAACCCTGACATCATAATTATTTTTCCTTGATGTTGTTGGGTATATTGCCAAGCTAAATGATAGTAATTTTGAGCTTCTTGTTGCGCTTTTTGGTGTTCTTTTTCGGAAATATTGGGATCATCTAGGATCATGGAATTAACTTTTGCTCTAACATAAGCTTGACGAGAAAGATAGACGGGTAAAACTTGTAAGCCTTGCCAATCTCCTGTATGTTCTAAATAAGTATTGAGTAAAATATTACTAAAATCTTGGCGGTTTCTTGCATCTAAGTCCATAACCGTAAATGCAACATCAAACATAACGTCAACGTAGCGAAATTCCTCGTTAAATTCAATGCGATCAAACAATTGTATTTTTTCATTCCATAAGCAAATATTTTTTAAGTGTAAGTCTCCATGACATTCTCTGATTTTATCTTCTTTTTGTCGTTGTTTAAAATAGTCTTGTTTTAGTTCAAAATAGCGATCGGTAAAGTTTTTTGTTTCTTGATATTGTTTTTCTGTTTGAGCAATACCAATATATTGTTCTGTTCTTTCATAATTTTCATCTATGGATTTTTTGATCACTTCGATGTTACCAAAACTACGAATATAATCATTTGTTGTCGTATTTTTATGAAATTCTGCTACAATTTTTCCTAAGTTTTCAAGATGATGTTTTTCTAGCTTCCCTGCTTGAAAGAGATTGATAAATAAACAATCTTGAGGAAATTGATTCATCTTGAGAACATAATCGATAATTTCTCCTTTTCTTCCTATTTTTACTTGATGGTTTTCTACAGTAATGGGTAAAACATCTAAATATATATCAGGTGCGATCGCTCGATTCATCGTCAACTCTTGGTTAAGAAAATGTTGACGTTTATCCATAGTTGAATAGTCTAAAAAGCCAAAATCAACAGGCTTTTTGATTTTATAAGCATACTTTCCTGTTAAGAAAATAGCTGAAATATGAGTTTGAATCACTTGGATTGGCGTTTGTACAGCATGGGGATAGCTATTGGGGTTTTGTAGTTGTTTGATGAGGGTTAAAATATCCATTGTATTATAAATGTTTTAAGAGAATGCGATCGCAAACAAATAAGGTTCCACCTCCGACACAAAAAGGAATCGTAATTAAGTTAAGAAAAGGAATACTAATTAAAAATAAACAAATAGCAGCAAACCCTGCACTTGCGGGAAAACATTTCCAAACAATATTCACTTTTTTCCTGAATTTTATTCGTCTTCTTTCTAATGCACCATCAAAGAAGTCTAAACAAATAATAGTCCCTGTAACTGTAATACCTCCTACTGTAGAAATAATTGCACCGATAACAGGAATAAAACTCAAGAAGAAGATTAAAATACCGCAACCTAAAATTAAGACTATTTTTTTTAGTTCAAATAAGATTGCTCGCCAAATATCTCGAACAATTCCCACTTCTATAATTTCTACTTTATTGGTTCTAATTTTCTCTATTTTCTCAGATAAATTACCATACCAAGGTGCAGCCAAAAGGACACCAAATTGAACTAAAATAAAACCCGTTAGAATTAATAACAACAAACTCAAAACAATTCTAATTAACCAACCTAAAACAATGACAATATAGTCTAAACTATTTAACCAACTGGGAAGATCAGCCGATAGTAAATCAAGACGGTTAATGATACTATCCGTTAACAGTTGGGTAACTTGCCAACCAAAGAAAAATAAACCAAGATAAAGGAAAATACCAACAACAATATTGATTAAAATAGGAACAATAATGTAAGATAATAGACCAGGATTAGATTTAAACAGTCGTAATAAACGAAACGGATAACTCATTCCCGAAAGAAAACCAAAACCTGTGAGAATTTGTAACATAATCATCCTTCATTTTGTGTCACAGGAGCATGATCCATTTTATCATTTTAAGAGTCCAGTAGGGTGGGTTAGACGGCTAAAATTTGGGTTATCACAGGAATATAACAATCCGTCGTAACCCACCATTTTAGTTAAAACTAATTGAAAGCGTCACTATCATTTTTGACAGAATCTAAAATCCCTTTAAAGGGGTTTCTTGCTTCATAATCACGTTTTTGTCCCCATTGCCATAAAACAGTACAAACTCCTAAAATACCTATCCAAATGATAGTAATTTGTTGCCAACTTAACCCAAACCAATCATAAAAAGCATAGGAAGAATAACCTAAAACAATAGGAAAAGTGCAAAAGAAAGGAAAGGCAAAAATTGCTAGATAACGACTCCAATCTATTTTGTTCTTTGCTCGATACCAAGCGCCTAAACCAGAACCTGCGCTTAACAGCACCATCATCATTACTACTCCGCAAGCTAATACCCTTGCTCTCGGTGCTATGCTTAGCCCTAACACTATCAATGTTATCAGTATTACCCAAGCGACTGCTACTATTACTGGCGCTCCTCTTCCTCTAGTTCCATGTAAGACCCACGGTATTAGAAAAAATATTATTCCTAGTAGCGATAGGACATTCAATAATGCTATTGCTGCATCTGACATTTGCAATAAAATTTGACCTGTGAGTATTATTAAACTCGTTAGAGCGAGTATTACTACTATGAAAGCCAATGCTACTACCGTGACTCCTTGTGACTCCCATACTCCAATTAACAATAGCATTTTGTAGTTTTTCAATGGTTAATTCATTATCACTCACTCGATATAATTCTAGAATAATGGGAATAGGTTTATCTGTTAAATAATTAAATCCACCTTCAGCATAATTCAAACTCAAATATTTACATAATAATGTTTTCCCTGATCCGGGTTCTCCCGTAATCATTAAACGACGATGAGACTCAATCATACTTTTAATGTTGAGCAATTCTCTATCCGATGAATTGGCTATTTTTAAAGGAACATAAATATCCTTCATGGGTAACTTTAACTGATTTCCTGTAAAAATAATCGGTAATAATTGATAATCTTCAATTAGTTTTTCGTTATAACGTTTTACAGCAATTCCTAAAAATAGAGAATTTCCTGCAAATTGTTGATAAATTGCTTCCCAAATTTCTCCTAATTTTTGACTAGCACTTTCAATGAAATTTTTTCTAATAAACTCCCATAAAATAGCACCCAACAAAAACATAATAACAAAAGGCAAAAATTTAGGATATTTATGAGACTCATAAGCGGACTCGTAAAGGGTCAAAATTTCATTATTACTATAACAACTATGTTTTGTGCTTTCATCTCCAAATAAATTATTTAGATCCTCAACATTTCTACGATTTCCTTCTAAATTTTGTA
>JASJDW010000129.1 GCA_030064955.1 Crocosphaera sp. | reverse complement strand
GGGTAATATTAACTTAAGGGGTAAACTCCCTGTAGCCAAACCAATCAAATCATTTCTTTGCTGTTCAACAGTTTGATTAATCTCGCTAATTTTATTTTCCAACTCACTTTTTTCAGCCGCAATTTTGCCACCTTCAGTGCGAAACTTATTATAAGCAGAATTCTCCTTTTTCTGCGCTTTAGTCAACTTATTTTGCAACTAGGTTAATTCCAGTCCTAATTCTTGTTTACGTACTTCTAATTGCCTTAACCTCGCTTCAATTGACTCTATAGTTTGTAACTGTTGTTTATCAGCCAAAGCCTTCCGCTTGCGACTAACTAACACCTCTAAATCTATCGCTAACTTTTCAGCTAATTCCAAACCCAATAAAGTAGAAATAGCCTCAACAACTGGCTGTGGCGGCGTATCCAATTCAGCTAATTCTTTAACCTGTTCCCCATCAAATAAAAATAAATTAGAAATACCCAAAGGTAGTAAAGTTTCGATAAATTCATCCCAAGTTTCAGCTAATGCTTTATCTGGCCAGTCTGTGTCGAGAATACCTAAAGTATCTTTACCATCTTTTAATTGGTTATTCCAGCGTCTAACAATACGTAATTCTTTCCATTGATCGTCAATAAAATGTTCAAATGCTAATTCTATTCTAGTTTCTTCTCCTAATGGAGTTTTATTGTTAATTGCTTGAATCAAAAAATCGCTATAACTGAGATTATTACGGGTTGAACATTGTGCGCGTTGTCCATATAATGCGAGACGAATGGCATCCATAAGGGTTGTTTTTCCTCCTCCATTCATTCCCCCAATAAGAATAATAGGACGAGTTTCATTATCTTTTTCTGTACGTAAATTGATAATATTTTTACCAGCATAAGGACCAAAATTCTGTAAAACTAACTCAGTAAATAACATAAATAAACTAATAAAATTATATCTTGTTTTTATGATACTATTAAATATAGCACAGTTTCATTAGTAAGATATTAAGAAAATTAATCAAAAATGATTCTACAGGCACAGAATAATGAAATTGCCTAATCGAGACAGAATTAAAAAGGAGCAAATTGTTGAGAAATTAACCACCTATGCACTCAATTTTAATCATACGGATGGTAAGCATAAAGCACGTCTTTTTAAGGCTAAATTAGGCATTACTCTAAATAATCAAGACAAGCTAATAAAAGCAATTTTCGAGGCAGTCAATACTCAATCAGTCGCTTACAGTACAACCAGTCAATATGGAGATAAATATGTGATTGACTTTATAATGGAAACAGAGACAGGAATCTCAAAAATTAGAACTGCATGGATTCTTATTTTCCAGGAAAACTATCCTAGATTAACCTCTATTTATCCTATTCAATGAGGAAAGTAAAAAAATGAACTCTATTAAACTAAATGATACTATTGCACTTTTAGAGGATGTGAAAACTTGTCAGTTTATGACAGATAATCCTATTTTGTTACCAAAAGGACAAGTGGGGACAGTGGTAGAAATTTATAATAATGGAGAAGCTTATGAGGTAGAATTTTCAGATGAAAATGGACAAACATACGGGTTAGTTACCTTGAAATCTGAACAATTAATCTGTCTTCATTATGAGACACCTTGTTTAACTGTATTGTAAGGTGGGCAAAGTTTTTTACTTTATGGGTAATTGAAATAAATCTCTAATTTGCCCACCCTACCATTTTCCTCAATTACTTTAAGACATAATTAATCATAGATTTTCCTCATTTTCTGTGTTATCAATAGGTTGACCAAACTTAATTTTTCCCCAGGAGAGTTGTTTTTGGGGTTGTTTTTCTTCAGGGTTTAAACTCTTTTTGAGTTCTTCTTTCACTTTGTCAATATCTTCATTTGCGATCGCATTTTTTAGGTTGCGTTTTTGGTGTGCATTATCAATCGCATCATCTTGTGATCTTGAACTGGTTTCAAAGCATTTTTCTAAGTCACCATAGATACCCACACGACGAGATTTTGTATAAAATTGTCTTTCCGTATCTAATAGTTTAGCCATCAATTCTAAGTGCATGGTATCATCTTCACAAATCTCAGATAAAATGTCCCATTCATCGCTACCGAGTAAACTATGACCCACTCCTGGACGACTATCTATAAAAGGTTCCCCTGTCACTTCTTCATAAATGCGGGGTAAACTATCATCAAATTCGTGTTTTTCTTCTAACCATATTCGTCTAATTTCGCTTAATTCTTCTTGTGTAATTAAGGTAATATCTTTCATATCGTCTGGTGCATTTTTTCTCACTTTAACTTGCGCTTCTAATACCCGTCTTAACCAATGTTCTCGCCAATATTTTGTATAGGGACCGGGTACGGGTTCAATAGAAGTTTGACCATCAATATTCCGTTCAAATAGGTGAACAGTTCCCCATATACGTCTAAAGTCTCTTTTATCTCGATCATTTTGTATATCTAACTCCTTACGAACATCTATTAAGGGTTGTAACCATTCTTTTTCCTCATCATTTTGGATCATTGCTGCTAAAGACTTATCGCTATCCACTAGAGTACAAACCCAACAACCGAAACGAGAACTACCACAACTTGGTGTTGAGGTATCAATGACCAGAGGACACTCATTGTCCGCCGTAGCACCTTTATACATTGTAAATAAGTCTTTATTGCTATGTCCCCAAGGGTTTTCCCATTGCATTAAATATAACCACACTTCATCAGTTCGCCAGTCTTCAATAGGAGTATATAATGAAGAACTTGGTAGATGAGGATGTTTACAAAGGCGATCGCGTACTCTTCCCTGTTCTCGTTTTGTCATGATTGCTTCACGGTTTTGGCTTTCTGTTTTACGAGTTCCTAAAACTACGATAGCCTCACCATTAGCTCTAACAATATTACGAATAAAACGGTTAGAAGGATCAATTTTTAAACGAGGTGTACACCAACGAAAGTTATGACGAGGTGCTGGATATCCTTTTCCTATTAAACCAGTCCAATACGTTTGTGAAACTTCTGGACTCAGTAAATGGGGTTCAATAGGTAGCTGTTCTTGTTTTGCCTGTTTTTTCATCCTTTCGATAGACTTATTAACCCATGCAGAAACAAATGGGTTTTCTACTAAAGTGTCAGTGGTAATAACATAGATTTTTTTATGTCTTTTATTTAAAGGTAGTTCAGAAATAGCATTCCAAATTAATTGAACAATAGCACTACTATCTTTACCCCCAGAATAGCCAATGACAAGGGGAATATTATCAGCACAATATAACTCTTGTATCTCTTCTGTTAGTTTTTTTATATCTTTAATGAGTTCTGGAACAGTACGGGGCGGAAATAATGTTGTTTGAATATTTGTCATGTGTTTTCATCTCCTCTCAAAGTTTAAAATAATTATTATCTAAAAATATTTTGCCGATGCCATTGAATTGCTTCTAAACTCGGAAAATAAGTTGGTGAGTTAGGTAATAAAATTGTTTCACCTTGAAACTCTCTGATAGGTTTCGTATTGGGCGAGTCTTCAGAGAAATTATCAGAAATCAGAACTTGATAATTATTATCAATACTAAAAATTCCTCTATCAAAAGCCCAATGATGATTTTTACACAAGGAAATACCATTATCTATCTTGTTATCATAAAATTGTGCGAAGGGCTTGATATGCGCCCCATCTACAATACTTTGTGATAATGATTTAATAACTCTTAGCTGACACAGTGAGCAACGATAGTCATAAGCGTGAATAACCGCTTTACGAAAAAAGGAATCTCTTACTAAAG
The DNA here is from genome assembly GCA_030064955.1 of Crocosphaera sp. GTDB lineage: Bacteria > Cyanobacteriota > Cyanobacteriia > Cyanobacteriales > Microcystaceae > Crocosphaera. The sequence goes on along the minus strand of JASJDW010000129.1, from coordinate 7,036 downwards.
ACTTTCTCATATAAAATTTTCTAGCTGTTTCTCGTTCTTCTACTTCTTTTGTTCCTGCTTCTTCAAAGGATTGATTAATTTCTAAAATTTCTTGTAATTCTTTTTGAGCAGCAGAAAACCAAACTTCTATTAAAGTATCGATTAATTCTTTTCTACTCTCTGGGTCTTGTATTAAAGTAAATAACTTTTTATCTAATGTTGCATATTCTACAGCTTGCTTGAGTTTATTTGTTGTTTTGGGTTGTAAACCGTTAAAATCTGGTTTAAATGTCAAATGCCAAAACCCTTTGCTTTGTAAGTGAAAGAAAGGATAATGCAACCCTCCTTTATATTTAGAATTAGAAGCTAAGATTTTCCAATACTTATCAAATGTTTCAATAAGTTCATCAGAAACTAAAATTTTATTTTCAATAATTATTTGTTGAGTAACTAAATCTATAATTGATAAAAGCAAAATAGGTTGATAGGGAGCATTTCCTTTTTTTTTAGTGCTACTAACATTTAAAGATGCAAAGTGATCACAATAATAACTTAAATTTTTTTGTTGTTGATTTTCGGTCATAGGTTTTAGTTTCAGATTTCAGTGTCACAAAAGTTAAACTAACTTAGTAATGCTACTCATAATTATCATAAGTATTGATAGATGTAATTCCGAGAAAACTAAGTAATTTCCTGGATTTCTATTAGTTTAACGCAAGATTATGATAGAAGGGTAGGTATTTACCGAAAATTAAGAATTATTATGTTTGATAGCCATATTGATAGTAGCGAACTGAGTCAAAATCTTAGACAGGTATTAGAATCTTATTTAGCAAAATTTTATCGTGAAAAATGTTACTTAGGGTTACGGTTTCGTCAAGGAAAACGAGACATGATCCAAATTAATGTACCTGCCCATGACTTGCCTATTCTACTACAAACAAAACATTCTGAAAATAACGACCCTGACTCTGGAAAAAACCGTCCAGAAGTACAAGGTCACGCCGAAGAAGTTAAACAATATGTTCTCAAACGTATTAAACAAGATAAACCTTGGATATTAGGAACCTTAACCGCTAATATTGATCCTAATTTAATCAAATTAATTGAAATCGCTAGAGGGCTGTGTTTAGTCGTCATTCCCAGAGGGATAAAGCTAGATATTACCGATGGACAACATCGAAAAAGTGCAATTCATGAACTGATAGAAAGTTCAGATGGCGAATTAATTGGAGATAATGATTTTCCCATTACGTTAGTCCTCGAAAAAGATTTTAACCAGTGTCAAACAGACTTTCGGGATATGGCACAAAGTAAGGCATTAGATAAGTCCTTATTATTATCTTTCGGAGAATTTGAAGGACGTATTGGTATCATGAAAACAATACAAGATGAAGTACCCATTTTTAAAGGAAAGACAGAAAAAATAAAAAATACACCATCAACTAAAAAGAAATTAATTTACACAAGTAATTATATTGTTAAATTGGTTAGTTGTGCCTTGGCTAATGATATTAATGCTGAACTGGAAAATTGGGATGTAGAACAATCATCCAATGCTTTAATGACAGCTTTAAATAAATTTTTTGCAGAATGTGAACAAACTAAACATATTTTTGAAACAGAAGTACAAGACTTAAGCGTGGAAGAAGTAGGAAACTTTAAAGAAGATTGTATCTTAGGTCGTTATGTGGGTTTAGAAGTTTTAGGCAAATTACTTTATTCAATCTATGATAAAACTAATAACAATTTTGATCATGATAAAGTACACCAACTTTCTCAAATAGACTGGTCGAGAAGAGGTCAGTTATGGACTGGTAATATTGTTGCTATTGACCCTAACCCGAAAAATCCTGCTAAACCTTATAAAATTTCTATGAGTATGAGTAGTGTTAAAATTGCAGTAGATAAAGTCAAAATTAATTTAGGTTGGATGTCACCACCTCCTAATCAATTTCAATTATATTAATAAAACAGTAGAGTAGGCAAATTGGAAACTTATCTGAGATGATAATCATGTAGAAAACTTTGCCCACCCTACAAAAGTTCTGAAACATCCAAACTTTGTAATTTCCCCTTCCAATTATTATGATAATCAACTAATAATAATCTCCCAAACTTCCCTAAACGTAACAATAACTGATCTAACTTTTCATCATCCTTATTAGCTTCTAAATAATAACTAACTTCTTGCCAATAAGACAAAATAAAATCAAACCTTTCTGTATCATCTCCTAACGAAACATTCCCTAATAACTCAACCGTTGCTTGATACAGTTGATATAACGTCAATAATTTATCTGATGTTTTGGGTATTCTATCCCCTTCCAAATAAGTATAATCATTAAAAAAACTGACCCCTTTAACCACCCTTTTAACCATCGAAGCGATCGCATCTCGATTATCATAGAGAATAGTTAAACTAAGAGGTAACTTAACTCCCCAATGGTTAAGATCAATAAACACCTGTTGACACTGTTCTAACCCCGTATCAATATATAAAATAACGGGTATGGTTTCATATTTTAACTGAGGGTTCGCTTGTAAGGCCATTTCCAACGCAACCCGACGATGTAAACCATCATGTATCCTCAAACTCCCCTCCATCGAAATACGCAAACGGCCTAACTTTCGCATTTCAGCCACCTCTCCCACTGCTTCAAAGGTTGTATCAGCGTCAATACTAGCAGTAATAGCAGACAATATATAATCTTGAGGATTTTCTAAAATATATTGACAAATTTTCCTTAATCTGCTTTTATTTAACCGTCGCTGACTCCGTTGAAAAGGAGTTAGTCTCTCATCAGGTAACGGAAACAACTTCGGAAGTATACCCAAAGGACACATCGAAACATAATACTCCCGTTCTCCTTGTATTCCCCGAATCACTGGTAATACATACTCAAACCCCATCATCTCCCCCAACTACAATTAAAAACACGGCTATTATAATCTGAAACTTGTATAAAGTTTTTAAAAACCTAACTAAAGTTTAATAAAATTACAGTAGGGTTTGAAAATGAAAAATGTATGATAATATTTGTAAATTCTTAGTCGAAAGTTTCCCAGAAGACTTTGCTACCTGGTTACTCGGTGAACCGATACCCTTAACCACCCTAAGTCCCTCGGAATTATCCTTAGAACCCATTCGGGCTGATGCTTTAATATTACTATCATCGCCTGAAGTGGTGCTACATTTAGAATTCCAGACTAAACCTGACGAGACTATTCCTTTTCGGATCTTAGACTATCGGGTAAGAGTTTATCGGCGTTTTCCTGACAAACAAATGCGTCAGGTGGTTATCTACCTAAAACCCAGTACATCTGAGTTAGTGCAACAAAAGGTCTTTGCTATCCCCAACACCCGACATCAATTTGAGGTCATTCGTCTCTGGGAAATACCTACCGAACAACTGCTAAACTCATCAGGGTTATGGCCTTTAGCTGTGTTAAGTCAAACTGACCATCCTGTTAATACCTTACAGGAAATTGGGCAAAAAATCGACAGCCTAGACAACCTTAGACAACAGAGTAACATTGCGGCATCAACCGCCATTCTTGCTGGTTTATTATTAGAAGAAGCGGTAATCCAAACTATTTTGAGGTCAGAAATCATGAGAGAATCTGTCATTTATCAACGCATTGAATCGGAAGGAATTCTTAAAGGAAAACAAGAGGAAGGTACTTCTTTAATCCTTCGTCTACTCAAGCATCGTTTTACCACAATTCCTGCTGAAATAGAAGCTAAAATTCACGATTTACCCATCGAAAAACTAGAAGAATTAGGAGAAGCATTACTCGATTTTCAATCAGAACAGGACTTAATTAATTGGTTTGAAAATTAAGCGAGAAACTTGTAGGGTGGGCAATGCCCACCTTACACTTATCCGTAGGGTGAATAGTGCATCGCCCTACCGAAAATAATAAAGTATAATTATGAACATGGATCAAGATCTTACTCGTCAACTAAAACAGCAAAAAACCGAAGAAAAACAAGCTCTTGCTTTACTATTAGAACCCTATTTATCCCATCAAGAGAAACTTTTTGTTCAAAAAACCCAGATGGGAATGGCTCAAAGTTATCTTGGATCAGTTACCCTAGAATGGTTAGCGAGTCGGGTTTATTTTGCCTTACAATTGCCTTTATTTCGCCGAAAATATGACCAAGATACTCATAATATTATCCGTGATTCTGAAACCATAGAAGAATTACAACAACGTCCTTTAGATTGGTCAAGACAAGCACATTTAGCCCAATATTTAGCTGTTCTTAAAAATCATAAGTTTCCTCCTATTTTAGTGGTCATTAGTCAAGATTGGGTTAATGATCCTACTGCACCTGAATGGGATACTAATTGCCGTGCAAAAGTAAGTGTTGATGACTTCCTGTCCTTAGATAAAAATGATAGTATTGGTTTGTTAAATATTGGAAAAAATTATTCAATTTTTGCTCTAGATGGGCAACATCGATTGATGGGAATTCAAGGATTAATGGAGTTACTAAAAACAGGAAAGCTAGAAGTTTACAATAAAGGAAAAAAAGCCACAGGAAACCCCATTAAACTTGATGATCTAGTTGAAGAATACGATCTAGATCCCATCGCTTTGCAAAATTTAGCTAAAGAAAAGATCGGTATTGAAATTATCCCCGCAGTTATCAAAGGAGAAACCTACGAAGAAGCGAGAAGACGGGTCAGATCTGTGTTTGTTCATGTTAACCGCATGGCTATTTCTTTGAGTAAAGGACAGTTAGTTTTATTGAATGAAGATGATGGTTTTGCTATTGTTGCTAGACGACTCGCTATTACTCACCCACTACTAAAAGATCGAGATGAAAAAAACTGGAATTCTCGGATTAATTGGGACAGTGCAACCATCGCTAATAAATCTACTGTTTTAACCACATTACAAGCATTACAAGATATAGCAGAAGGGTATTTAGAATATAAGTTACCCCATTGGAAAAGTAAAGATAAAAAGAACTTAATTTCGTTACGTCCCGACGATAAAGAAATAAAAGAAGCATTAACATTATTGTCTGAACTGTTTGATGGATTAGCTAGTTTGCCCAGTTATCGTCAATTAGAACAAGGGGTAAAAACGTATGAATTAAGACGATTTACCCATGACAAAAGAGGAGGGGAGGCTAGTTTTTTATTTCGTCCTGTAGGACAAATAGCCTTAGCACAAGCTTTAGGATTTTTAGTATTTAGCAAAAAAATTGCTCTGAAAACTATCATCAATAAATTAATTTACTTTGATGAAATTGGAGGTTTTAGCTATATGGATACTTCCCAATCTATTTGGTATGGGGTTCTTTATGACCCAATGAAAAAACGTATACAAGTATCAGGTAAAAAATTAGCCAGTCGTTTGTTAATCTACTTATTGGGTGGCGTTACAGATGACTTAGAAAAAGCAGAAATACGTAGGGCATTAGCTGAAGCGAGAACTATTAAAGATGCTGCTACTAATGAAGAGAAAACTATTGATTTTCAAGGGAACTTTGTCAACCCCAAAAAAGTTGGCTTGCCTGATATTTTAGTTGATAATGAATAAGAATTGTGCCATGATGATTAATAAATAGATATTGATATTGTTTTAATATGAATACAGATACTATTTTTCAACTTCTGCAACAATCTTTTCGAGTTGGGGTAGGTTTAACCGCTTCGGTTTTAGAGACCCTTCAAGATCCTCAAAAACGAACTCAAACCTTATCTGAACTGCAACAAGAAATTGCCCAAAAAATGGAGGAATGGGCAGAAAAAGGAGAAATAACTGAACAAGAAGCCCGTGAATTTCTCAATCAATGGTTAAATTCTCAATCATCCTCGAAAACCCCTCAAGGATCACCAGTTTCTTCAACCAAAACTAAAGCTGATGTTGGCCAAGAAATTCAACAACTGACGGAAAAAATTATCACTCTCAGACAAGAACTTGAAGAGTTAAGAGAGAAAAAAAAGTCTTAAACCTTTAAAAATAAACGTTTAAGACGATTAGGGTTAATAATGTATGGTTTAGTCATTAGACCAAGTTTCTGAACTAATGAGATCACCAATGCGATCGCGTAATAAATACTCAAATTTTTCTAGTTCGTGTTCAACCCAGATCCATTCCCTCGCCGGAATATAATCGCATAAAATCGAGATGGGCTGTTGACGAGTGATCAAACCCCGATCAACCAGATGACGGGCTTCTTGTTGTATAAAATCGATAGAATAACGAGAAAAAGTAACAGGAGATTGTGTGGAAAGATTCATAACTAGAACACCAAACCAGTGAATGTCAAGACCCTGACCCTTAGAATGATCGAACTTACGGACAAAAGCCGCAAAGTCTTTTTGTATTCTTCATAACATTCTCTACCCAATTATGTCAGGAAGTGCAGAAATTTCCGTTTTCTTTTAGAATTACCCCCTTAAACATAATTTAAGCCCTAATCTGGGGATTAGGACTCAATTAATGTATTCAAAAAGGTTTACTGGTAACAAGATATAGTTTGGTTACTGATGGGACAATGGGACTTGTCAAGAGGATGAAAATGATTATATAATGGGGAGTTAATCATTCTCCCAACTTTCGTTAGCCATGAGATCCCCGATTTGATCCCGTAATAAATATTCGCATCTTTCTAGTTCGGTTTCAACACAAACCCATTCACGAGGCGGAATAAACTCACACAGAACATAAAGAGGTTGCCGACGACTGACTACACCAGTGTCCACCAGATGACGTACTTCGTCTTTGATCATGGTGATGGTGTAGTTAGTAGAAGGGGCAGAAGCAGAAGGAGAAGGCAGAGTAATCGGACTCATAGAAAATTACCAAGTAGATTAGGAAGGCTTACTTTTTACTATAGTCTAATTTTCACTAATAATAAAGTTTTTTTTTGCTGTAACAAAGAATACATTTTGCTTTTTTCTTTCCCAAGCCCCGTTATATCAAGGTTTACAGAATGTTAAAAAATGTTAACAGCCCTTCGGACGAGGCAGTAAGGCTTGCTTTGTGACAGAATTTTCCCTCCTGCCTCCTGCCCTCTGCCTCCTGCCTCCTT
>JASJDW010000128.1 GCA_030064955.1 Crocosphaera sp. | reverse complement strand
ATCTTAAGACGGTAGGGTGGGCAAGTTAAAGACTTATCTAAACTAACTTCATCCTTGGAAACCTTGCCCACCCTACAAAATTCGTTGTTATTATTTCTTTAGGAACAGTCTCTTAATGAGTGTAATTTTGTCAATGTTACTGGAGATTATCAAAAATGTTACAAACTGAAAATGTACAAACAATAGTCAAAGAACAGAATCAGTATTTTTTATCAGGAAAAACCTATGATATTGAGTTTCGTCAGGAAAAGCTAAAACAATTAAAACAGCTAATTATTGATCACGAAAATGAGATAGTAGAAGCTTTATATAAAGACTTAGGTAAATGTCACTTTGAAAGTTACTTATCAGAAATCAGAATTATCAAAAAAGAAGTTGATAATACTATAAATAATCTCAGAAAATGGGTGAAACCTCATTATGTTTCAACTCCCATAGAACAATTTCCTGCTACTGCATTTATTCAACCTCAACCTAAAGGTACTATACTCATTATTAGTCCTTGGAATTATCCTTTTTCCTTAACCATTATGCCATTAATTGGAGCGATCGCTGCTGGAAACTGTTCCATTATTAAACCATCAGAATTAAGCCCAAATACCTCAAAAATTCTTGAGCAAATTATTAATCATAATTATGAAGAAAGTTATGTTAAAGTTATTCAAGGAGGCAAAGAAACCAGTCAACAATTATTAAAAGAAAAATTTGATCACATCTTTTTTACAGGCAGTCCTTCCATTGGAAAAATTATTATGGAAGCTGCTGCTAAACAGTTAACCCCAGTCACTTTAGAATTAGGGGGAAAAAGCCCTTGTATTGTTGATAAAAATATCAACGTAAAAGAGACAGCAAAGCGAATTGTTTGGGGTAAGTTTCTGAACGCTGGACAAAGTTGTGTTGCCCCAGATTATTTATTCATCAATCAATCAATAAAATCACAACTATTAGAAGCCATTAAGGAAGTAATTAAAGAATTTTATGGAGAAGATCCCTCTCAAAGTATGGACTATGGAAGAATTATTAACGAACATCACTTTAAGCGATTATCTACCTTATTAGCATCAGGAAACATTATTTTAGGGGGAAAACTCATTCCAGAAGAAAATTATATTTCCCCTACCATCATTGATAACATTACACCTGATTGTCCTATTATGGAAGACGAGATCTTCGGACCAATTTTGCCCATTTTAGAGTATGAGCAATTAGAAGAAGCCATCACCTTTATCAATAAAAGACCAAAACCCTTGGCCATTTATTTATTTTCTAACGATAGAAAGCAACAGAAAATGATACTAGAAAAAACCAGATCAGGAGGGGTGGGGATTAATGATACAGTAATGCAATATGGTGTGTTAACCTTACCTTTTGGTGGCATAGGAAAAAGTGGAATCGGTTGCTATCACGGTAAAGCTAGTTTTGATACATTCTCTCATTATAAAAGCGTCTTAAAACGTTCCTTTTGGCTAGAAACAAATTTACGCTTCCCACCCTATCAAGGTAAATTAAAGTGGATAAAACGCCTGTTAGGTTAAGATAGGATTGCGGGTTTAGGTTATTCTAGAAAAAGGGTTTGATCGTAGCAACCGTTGGTAAGGATCAACGGTGGTTAACCCATTAACATTTTAAGTCGATGCTTTCCATCACCCTCTGTAAATGACCGACTCTCCTATTGTTGTTCTTTTAATTGACGATCAACCCACTATTGGCGAAGCCATTCGCCGTATGTTAGCAACAGAAACCGACATTATCTTTCATTATTGCCGTGACCCCACAGAAACCCTGCAACGGGCAAAAGAAATCAAACCCACAGTTATCTTACAAGATTTGGTCATGCCTGACATAGAAGGACTAATGTTAGTCCGATTTTTGCGGGCAAAAGATGCACCCACCCAGGACATTCCCTTAATTGTTCTTTCCAGTAAAGAAGAACCTTTAGTCAAAGCAGAAGCGTTTCAACTAGGGGCTAATGATTATTTAGTTAAATTACCCGATCAAGTGGAATTAATCGCCCGTATTCGTTACCATTCTGCTGCCTATAATAACCTTTTAAAGCGCAAAGAAGCAGAAGAAAAACTCAAAGAAGAAAACCTCCGTCTTAGCGCGGAAATTGAGATTACCCGCCGACTGCAACAGATGATTTTACCCAAAACCGACGAATTGAAACAAATTAAAGGGTTAGATATTGCTGGGTTTATGGAACCAGCAACCGATGTAGGAGGAGACTATTATGATGTTTTAAATCAAAATGGTCGGGTTAAAATTGGCATTGGAGATGTAACCGGTCATGGGTTAGAAAGTGGTGTGGTTATGATTATGGTGCAAACTGCCATTCGTACCTTAATGACCCAAAATGAAGCAGATCCCCTTAAGTTTTTGTCTGTCATTAATCGGACTATTTTTGATAACGTTGAACGGATTAACTCAGATAAAAATTTAACCCTATCTTTATTAGATTACGAAGATCATTGTCTACGCTTAAGTGGTCAACATGAATCCTTAATTGTGGTCAGAAAAGGAGGAGACATTGAGATTGTTGATACCATTGATCTAGGATTTCCCGTAGGACTAGAAGAAGATATTAGTGATTTCTTAGGAGAAACTGAGATACGATTAAATCCTGGAGATGGGGTGGTTCTCTATACCGATGGCATCACTGAGGCTGAAAATCCGTTTGGAGAAATGTATGGCTTAGAACGTTTATGCGAGATTGTGAGTCAAAATTGGGAACAATCAGCACAAGAGATCAAAAACGCTGTGATCGATGATCTCAAGCAACACATTCATACCCAAACCGTCTATGATGACATCACTTTATTGGTAATTAAGCAAAAATAACACAAATGACAGCACCCTGATGAGGATTGCAATTGTTAATGACACAGTGATGATCGTAGAAATGCTACGGCGCGTTGTTACTTCTGTTCCTAGCTATGACATAGCTTGGGTGGCTTATGATGGCAAAAGTGCGATCGCCTATTGTGCCAAAGATACCCCTGATCTAATCCTGATGGATATGATTATGCCAGAAATGGATGGAGTTGAAGTCACCAGAATAATTATGCAACAGTCTCCCTGTGCTATTTTAATCGTGACGGCTGATATCAAAAAGAATTCAGCTAAAGTCTTTGAAGCAATGGGTCATGGGGCTTTAGATGTGGTCAGTACCCCCATTATGGGCATCTCACAAGACGAAAAACTCAATCACGCTTTGTTAAAGACCATTGGCTCCATTGGCATTATTATTGGTAGAGTCGAACCTCAATGGCCTTCTGCTAAGTTAGTCAGCAATAGGGAAAAATCAGTTCTTAATAAGTTATCCTATCCCCCGCGCCATTTCCCCCCATTAATTGTCATGGGGGCTTCCACTGGCGGACCTAAAGCCTTAGCCCATATTTTAAGCGAATTACCGCCCAATTTTGAGGCCAGCATTGTTATTATTCAGCACGTTGATCTGCAATTTTCTTCTGGGTTAGCGAAATGGTTAGATGAGCAAACACCCCTCTGTGTGATGTTAGCCTCTGAAGGGGATAGGTTGCAAGGAAGTAAAGTTTTGTTAGCAGGAACCAACGATCACTTAGTGCTACGCCCCAATTTAACGTTAACATACACTAAGGAGCCTCAAGATTATCCCTATCGTCCCTCCATTGATGTTTTTTGTGAGAGTGTGGCTCAATATTGGAGTCGAAAAGGAATGGCTGTGTTACTCACAGGTATGGGACGAGATGGAGCTATGGGACTGAAAAAGTTACGTCGTAGAGGATGGCATACCATTGCCCAAAATCAACAAACTTGCGTCGTTTATGGGATGCCTAAAGCGGCCATAGAAATGGGTTCCGCTACGGAAGTGCTGTCCTTATCGGAGATTGCGTCAACCCTCATCAAACGAGTCACCCATATTCCTTAGCTAACTAAAAGTCAATGATGAAAACTTATGAGATATATGGAGATTTTCAAGAGAACCTACCAGAAAGTGATCAATTCCTGGTGATTAGTTTTTATCCTTCTTCTATTCCTTTAAAACAACGCTGGCGCAATAATGGATTATCGGCGGATTTTGTAGCAGATTATCTAACCACTTTTTTTCCAGTCAAGGAAGATGAACCCAGTACCATTGAACGACAAAAAGAACTGAAAGGGGCTGTTAGTTATATTGCTAATGAACTTTTGGAAAATGCCATGAAATTCCACGATGAAACCATCCATAGCACCATTCAGTTTGGTATTCATTTATTAGATGAGACAGTAATTTTATTTTCTAAAAATTGTATTTCCTCTCAAGATTGGCCGAAATTCAAAACCATTATTAATAACTTAGTTACTTATGATCTTGAAGATCTATATGTGGCACAAATGGAAAAATTAGCAGAGGAAGAAAATAGCAATGCTTCAGGGTTGGGACTGATTACAATCTGCTGTGATTATGGAGCTAAACTCGGGTGGAAAATTGATAAAAATCCAGAAGAAATTGGTATCTTAACGGTTAATACTATGGTAAAATTAAAAGTATAATTATTAAATAATCAATGTTTAAATTTCACATTAATTAAGGAGTAATTAATCAAATTATGGAAATTAAAACCGACGACTATTGTGTTACTTATCATCCAGAAACAACGACAGTCACTTTTAAAGGTTCATTAAGATTAAGTGGCAGTGACGAATATAGACCTATAGTTGAATTACTCGATGAAGCAAGCAAAGATGATCCCGAAATTATTACCCTAGATTTGAAAGAACTAGAATTTCTCAATAGTTCAGGTATTAGTATGTTATCAAAATTTGTGATTAATGTTCGTAAGAAAAAAAATAGTTCCATCACCGTAAAAGGGTCTAATAGTATTCCTTGGCAGGGAAAATCCTTAAAAAATCTACAGCGATTAATGCCCACGTTGACCCTAGAATTAGAATAAGTATTGATTATGATTGATAAGCAACTGTCACAAGACCAATTAATTGAGCAAAATAAAGCCCTTCAAAAAGAAATTGAAGAGTTAAAAGATGAGCAAGAAGACCTGGAAATTTTGCTGGATACGATTACCGAACATTCAACGGATTTAGAAAACGAAATCTATCAAAAAAATCAAATCATGTTGAAGTATTTAGAACAGGTTAAATTAATAACAGAAGCTTCTGCTGCTGTGGAAAATGAATCTTTTGCGATCGAGAGTCTTGATGAAGTTGCTGCACGAGAAGACGAATTAGGGCAACTGGCAAGGGTGTTTCAAAACATGGCTAGGCAAGTTGAAATTAGGGAAACGAAACTCCGCCAACAAGTTGAAGAGTTAAAAATTGAAATTGATAGAGGTAAACAGGCAAAACAAGTAGCAGAAATTGTCCAAACTGACTCTTTTAAAAATCTCAAACAAAAACTAAAACGCTTAAAAAATGCACGAAAAAATAATAAAGCTGATTCCTAGTTAAAGGTTTTTGTTACCCCGTCAGGATGTCAGGATATAATTACTCCATTAACTGCTGATTCAGCAACGCCGTTTTAATGAGACTGTGAGGGGTAAATCCCTGTTTGGGGATGATACTAGCAGTCCCTATATAAATCTTTAGGTTGTTGAATTCATCAGACTGATTTAAGTTTTTTTGCCAAGGAGTAAACCACTTCATAAACCGATCGATTACACATTGAACCCCTTCAGGATGGGTATTAGGCAAAACAGCAATACATTGATGATTATTATATTGTCCAACAAAATCCCCCACTCGCTTTAAACTAAAAGCTAACCCATAACTGAGTTGTTGAAGAACTTGAGACATGCGGGTTTCTTTCTGGTGGCTATCTTGTAAATCAATTTGACATAAAAGCAAGGATAAATACTGTTCTGCACGGAACATTCTCTGCCATTCTTGTTCTAAATAATTATTGAAATGAGAATAATTATAAATTTGAACCGATTGCACCGATAAATTTGCCTGAGTTTCTTCTGTTTTCATCAACTCGAAGAGATTGGAGTGAGCCAGTGATAACTGATTGGGGTTTTCGGGATGGGATTCCTGCGTGATGACATCATTTTCTGGTTCGTTATTAATTTCTTGCTCTAAGGGTTGTTCTTGATTACTTTTGATAAGTTGTTTAGCAAAAGAAAAGCTAATCGTTTGACCTTGCTTAGCTTTTTCTAACGCCTGATTGCGAACTTCTTTCGGGGTTGAGGGGGCTGCCAAAATATAGAGAGCTGAAGGAGAAATTTCTACTTTTTCTAACTCATCTAGTTTAAACCGTTGACTAACGTGCATAAATTTATTGGCAGCTGAAACACTCCAATCAAATTCTGCCTTTAACCAGGTGCGAAATTGTCCATGTTTTAATTGTTGTTTGATTTGGCATAAATTATTACCAATCACATAGATGTCTTGGGCGCAGTGACGTAGCCGATTTTTAATATCAACGGTTAATTCCTGAATCTCATCTCTCACCTCTGGATTTAATTGCTGATAGTTAAAATTGCTACTATTCTTATTAGAAGTTAAGAAAACTTCATTTTTATTCATATTAACGCGTTTCCTTACTTAGACTGTTGTTTACATTTATTTTTGCCGTAATATCATATCTAAAACAATTAGAGGAAGTAGCTACTTAGAATAAGTGGATAGGATAGAGCTACTATTTAAAGCAATAATTGTCTTCAACAAGCATTACATTAAACAGGCTAGGGAATTAAACAAGTAAAAAAGATTTGATAATCATTGATTCAACATAATACCTTGATAAGAGTCAAAAGTGAGTCAACTCTTGTTTTAAAAAGATTAGATTGCTAAAAATGGACAAATCTGGACACAAAAAAGAATATGACTTGTTTTACAGCGTGTCTTAATTATACACAATTCCTGTCTATTACAAACTGTTTCTTAATTAGAGCTTAATATAATTGTAGGGGATATTAGGGGAGCCTAATACACCGTATTTATCTAAATGTATAAAATTTACACATTTGCTACCCTCAGAAAAACGATTATTTTTTTAACTACTTATTGATGATTGAATTAAAATGATGAGATGTAACATAATTTTACACTAAAAATATAAATTAAATTAAAGAAAACTTGACAAAGTAAAATAGGATCAATTAGGCTTTAAGAGAATTGTTTTTGAATTTCACTTTACTTAGTAGTTAATTTCAATAAAAGTTGAGTTTTTAATAATTGGTTAATTTTACGAAATCAAGCTCATCAGACTCAGTTAATAGCCAAAAATGACTTGATTTTTATCTCAAATCTAAGTGAAGCAGTGGAAGAATGTAATTAAATAATCAACCCTAACCTAGTAAAACTGACGAACTTTCCTTTAAAGAAAAGATTAATCAAATCCATAAAAGATTTACTATGTCAATCTACTTAAATCGAACGGAAAAGCCATTTGTCCAGGGTTCAAATCAACATGAAGACCCCTCATCAGTTACTCAGAAATACCAGGAAAATTGTATCACTCCTGAAAACTCCCACAAGATTTATGGTGGGGTCAGTAGTAACGCGGTGGAACTTCCCAAAACCGCCTATCAACCAACCGTCCCATCTCATACACCCCAGTTTAAAGAACCTGCCCATCACTGGTCTTGCTCTGTCCAAACCCTCTTAGACCAGCCCCCCGCCAGCTTACCGCAAAGGTTTATTGTGGGGGGAATCGTGTTTTGTCTTGCCTTTGGGGCTTGGGCATGGTTAGGAACCCTGGAAGAAGTGGGGAAAGCTCAAGGAAAATTAGTGCCAGAAGGAGAAACCTATAAAATTCAACCCGTTGAATTAGGGAAAGTCACTGACATTGCGGTTGAAGAAGGACAAGAGGTACAAGCTGGGCAATTATTAGTGGGACTGGATACAGAATTAGCCCAAAAAGAAATTAATCGACTTCAAGAAATGATCCGAGTCTCTCAAATGGAGTTAGGGCAGAAACAGACCTTGCAACAACGGATTAAATTAGAGGCCGAAACAGACGCAGCCATTGCTTCAGCCGAACTACAAGCCCAACAAGCTACCATCGCCCAGACTCAAGAAAAAATTACCACAGTCCGTCAATTATTGGCTCACCAACGAAGTGAAGCTGCGGCCTATCAATTACGAAAACAACAGTTACAACCCCTAGCTACTATCGCCCAACAACGACTGGATCAATTACAGGCCGAAAAAGTTGCCCATCAAGAACGGCTCGACCGACTTAAACCCCTACAAGAAGAGGGTGCCATTTCTCAAGAATATCTCTATGAAGCAGAACAAACCCTGAGACAGACAGAACAACGTCTCACCAGTAGTCGACTCCAAGAAGTGACCCAAGCTAACGAACAAATCTTTCAAGCTAACCAAGCCTTACGGGATCTGCGATCGCAAATGACCCAAAATCAAGGAGAACTTTTGTTAGCGCAAGCAACGGTTCAACAGTCTCAAGCTGAATTAACTCAGAAAAAAGCTCAAGCTCAACGGAAGCAATTAGAAGCTATGCAGAAACTTCAGCGACTTGAAGTAGAAATAACCCAACTGCGAGGCAAAATAGCAGAGAACGAAAATTTGTTAATGGCTGCCCAAAGCAAACTGCAATACAAGTATCTTAAAGCTCCTATCAGTGGCACCATTTTATCCCTCGATCTCAAAAACACCGGTGAAGTTATTGAAGCAGGACAAACCGTTGCCGAGATCGCACCCGACCATGTACCGCTAGTGGTGTCTGCGGTTCTCCCTGACGAAGAAGCTGGTTTTGTCAACGTAGGAATGCCCGCCCAAGTTAAGTTAGATGCTTATCCTTATCAGGATTATGGAGTGATTACCGGAAAAGTAACCGAAATTTCCGCCGATGCTGAATCTGACGAAAAATTAGGTGAAATCTATCGAGTCGAGATCGAACTAGAACGGGATCATATCTTGAAAAATCAAGAAATGATTCCTTTTAAACCAGGACAAACCGTAACAGCAGACATTATCATTCGTCGCCGTCGCATTATTGATGTTTTGATAGACCCCATCAAGCAAATGCAAAAAGATGGACTTGATCTTTAA
The DNA here is from genome assembly GCA_030064955.1 of Crocosphaera sp. GTDB lineage: Bacteria > Cyanobacteriota > Cyanobacteriia > Cyanobacteriales > Microcystaceae > Crocosphaera. Next base: position 1,799 of record JASJDW010000128.1, on the reverse strand, counting down.
GCTCAGTTTTTAATTAGGTGTATCAATATGTCCGTTCAGTGAGTGTGGGAAGCGATAGGGTGACGGGGTGACGGGGTGTGTGGGAAGTCAGAATAGTCTCCCTTGTCTCCCTTGTCCCCCAGTCTCCCCATCTCCCCTACAGTCTCAACCAACAGTTGAGATGCTTAAAAGCTTATCAGTTCCTAACTTTAACTTAATCATTTTGTTGTGTACTCATTTATGAAAGTTTAAGAGGGTTTTTTATCATGACTCAATCTTTTTATAACCAAAAAAATCAGCTAACCAGAAGCATGACCGAACAGCAATTTGAAGAAATTGTTGGTGCCATTGTGGCCGGTAAATATTCTTGGGCTTGTGTGTTGATTTTACAAACGGCTGGTTATAATCCCCTTCACTATATTCCCTATCGTACTTACAATCGTTTAATTAAAGATAATTGTCTTAATAAGTCCAATCAAAAAGTAAAATCTGCTCAAAAACAGTCCTCTAATCAGGTCAAATCAGCCCAACAATCTCAGAAATGTTCATCGCGTCAACGAAGCCATAAAATTCAGGATCTCAACTACATAGAAAACTTAAATGAGCAGACCCAAGAAGTGATGGGGGGTTATCAAATACAAACCTATTTTGACTTAATCATACGGTAATTAATTCTGAAAGCATTGAATAGCTCAAGTGGTTAAAACTTGGGCTGCTTTTCGTGGACATATAACATCAAAAAAAGTTCAAAAAATAAAATAATTAATCTGCCAAATTGGCAACACAATCTCAATTAAATTGACTATATTCAGAGATAGGGGGGAACAAGAATTCTTCTCAATGAAATTCCCAAGTGAATTAGGGGTATAACAATGATCATTTCTGATATGGCTTATCTCGAAACCGTTGAAGCTAATGAAATTCAAGGTGGATTTTTAACTTTCCCTTTCCCTGGTGTTCCTTATTCAACACAATCTTATGCTGATGCTGATGCGACCTCTTTTGGTCGAGCTGCTGCTCAAACCTTAACTTTTACCGATAGTAATACCTCGGCGGATATTGGACTTAAAAATGCTGACGCTACTTCTCAATCAGCTGCTTTTGGAGAAGTATAATTCAACTAAAGATTTCTAAGATTTTTAGAAATCTAGTTCTAGGGATATTGATTAGATTAAAACAAAGCTTTTTAAGCCCAGTTTGATATCTGAATTAGAAATCTTAAATATTCCTAGTTTTTCCAAAATTCATTCTAAAGACCTCTGGAGATTCTTTTCATTGTGAATAAAATCTCTGGAGGGTCTTTCGTTGTTTGCGTTTCTCAGAAAAAGGAGATGAAAATGATTGTTGAAAACTTATATTACCACGAACCATTTGAGGACAAGATTGGGATTTTAAGGGGGGGGTTGGAATTCATTCCTACCCAAACATTTCAAAAGCAAGAGTTTCTCAATTGTCAGCTAGTTGCTAATTCTGAAGGGAAAAAAAATAAAATAATTAATCTGCCAAATTGGCAACCCAATTCCAATTAAATTAACTATATTTAGAGATAAGGAGAAACAACAATTCTTCTTAAGCAAATTCCAAAATAAATTTAGGAGTACAACAATGATTATTTCTGATATGGCTTATCTCGAAACCGTTGAAGCTAATGAAGTTAAAGGTGGATTTTTAACCTTCTTCCCTGTTCCTCCTTCAACTCAATCTTATTCTGATGCTGATGCTACCTCTTTTGGTCGAGCTGCTGCTCAAACCTTAACTTTTACCGATAGTAATACCTCGGCGGATATTGGACTTAAAAATGCTGACGCTACTTCTCAATC
>JASJDW010000131.1 GCA_030064955.1 Crocosphaera sp. | reverse complement strand
TTTTGCATCAGGGTTTCGCATCAATTGAGCAATTTTTTTGTAACGAAAACAAATTAAAATACTAATAACCAGTGCAATAACTCCAGCAATAGAACAAAACACACTAAAAGAAGTTCCTTCGGTGGATTTTTCTTGGGCAACTAAACCAGCTAAGGCCAAGAATAACAGCGCGGCCGCTAATACCCCTAATATTAACTGTCCCCAGAAACCGATATTTCCTGACCATTGTAAAATCGTTGCAGCACGTTTAACATTGGGGGGAAGGGGTCGAGAGATTTCGTAGTTTTGACTCATAATCTGATGGTGAAAACTATGCCAGTTTTAACTCAATGGATTCTTCTTTATAATGACACAGGTGAACTCAAGAAAAAAAATTCCCCAGGTTATGTCATTTTATGGATTGACAGTCATGACATACTATGATAGGCAAAAATATTACCGTATTTTCCCATAAAGAAAGGGAGGTTTCAGGGTAATCTATAAGTTATAGCAGTTGAAGTCTGGGTGTTTAAATAAGGCTCTTATATTTCAGGTAAATACACCTTTCCTAATCACTCGCTTTTGCTATCACTCATCACAACCAAAGAGATTAAAATTTATAATGGCTCATCCTCTATACGTTGCATTTATTTGGCATCAACATCAACCTTTGTATAAATCCCGCGAAGCCATTGATGACCCCAATGGACAGTATCGTATGCCCTGGGCCCGCTTACACGGTGTCAAAGACTATTTAGACCTAATTCTTGTTTTAGAAGAGTTCCCCAAGCTACATCAAACCGTTAATCTTGTTCCTTCTTTAATGTTACAGTTAGAAGATTATAGCCGAGGAAACGCCCTCGATCGCTACATGGCTTTGAGCTTAACCTCTGCTATTGATCTAACGGATGAAGATAAAGGATTTATTTTTGACCACTTTTTTGATGCTCACCATCGCACCTTAATCGATCCCTATTATCGTTATTCTCAATTGAATATGCAAAAGCACGATAAAGGCCGAGAATGGTGTATGGACAATTGGACTGTGCATGATTATAGTGATCTTTTGGCTTGGCATAACTTAGCTTGGATCGACCCCATTTTCCGAGAAAAAGACCCTGAAATTGCTGTTTGGTTTGAAAAAGGAAAGGGATTTTCTTTAGGAGATCGTCAGAAAATTATCGCTAAACATCGGGAAATTATTAGTCAAATTATCCCTCAACACAAAAAAATGCAGGATTCTGGGCAGTTAGAATTAATGACGACTCCCTATACTCATCCTATCCTTCCTTTACTAGCAGATACAGACTCAGGACAGGTCGCTATTCCTGAGATGCAATTACCAGAAAAACGCTTCCAATATCCTCAAGACATTCCTTGTCATTTGCGTAAAGCTAAACAAATGTATCGCGATCGCTTTGGACAGGAACCCAAAGGACTCTGGCCTTCTGAACAGTCGGTTAGTCCTGCTATTTTACCCTATGTGGCTCAAGAAAAGTTTAGCTGGTTGTGTTCCGATGAATCGGTTTTAGGTTGGAGTGTGGAACATTATTTCTATCGAGATGAAACCGGAAACGTTTGTGATCCCCATAGAATGTATCTTCCCTATCGCTTAGAAACGGAATACGGAGATTTAGCCATTGTCTTCCGCGATCACCGTTTATCGGATTTAATTGGCTTTAGTTATAGTGGTATGGAACCCCGTCATGCAGCCTCTGATTTTCTGGGTCATTTACAAGCCATTTCCCGTTCTTTAGTGGAACGTCAAGAAAGCGAAGAAACCTCCCTCGAAGATCCCTGGTTAGTCACCATTGCGTTAGATGGGGAAAATTGTTGGGAATATTATCCCGATGATGGGTTACATTTCTTAAGAGCGTTATATTCTCAGTTAAGTGAGATTGATGATATTGAATTAGTGACGGTTTCGGAATTTATTGAGAAATTTCCACCGAAAGCAGAAATTCCGGCACACAAGCTACACAGTGGTTCCTGGGTAGATGGTAGTTTTAGCACTTGGATCGGCGATCCGGTGAAAAATAAGGCTTGGGACTTATTAACTGAGGCCCGTGATATGATGGCGAAACATCCAGAAGCCACTGAACAAAGTAACCCTGAAGCTTGGGAAGCATTATACGCGGCTGAAGGATCAGACTGGTGTTGGTGGTTTGGGGAAGGCCATTCTTCCAGTCATGGGGCTTTATTTGATGAACTCTACCGTGAACATTTACGGGGGGTTTATTCAGCTTTAGGAGAACCCATTCCTGAGAATTTGTATGAACCCTTAGACGATCATACCAAAAAAGGCGATCGCGCCCCTGAAGGCTTTATTCAACCAGTGATCGATGGGTATCCCGATGAACAAGACTGGGAAAAAGCCGGACGGATCGAAATTGGGGGTTCAACAGGAACCATGCACAAAGCAAGTACCGTACAGCGCATTTATTACGGTACAGATCATCTCAATTTTTATCTACGGTTTGATGTGAAAACAGGGGTACAACCGGGTCGAGATTTACCCAATGAGTTACATTTACTTTGGTATTATGCGGATACGGATGTATTTACCAGTACAGTTCCTTTAGCGGATGTTCCGGATGAAGCCCCAGTTAACTATACTTTCCATCATCATGTGGGTATTAATTTGGTTACTCAGTCCGCTTGGTTACAGCAGGCTTGGCATAGTAATGACTGGCATCCTAAAAATCATCGCATTGAAGTGGCATTTAATCAATGTTTAGAAATTGCTGTTCCTTGGAGTGATCTACACCGTGAACCGGATGCCTGGTTGCATTTAGTGGCTATTTTTGCCGATCATGGTAAATTCCGTAGCTTTTTACCCGAAAATCAATTATTGGCTTTGAAAGTTCCTTAAAAGTAGGCAGGGGTTAAAAGACAGTCCGCAGGAAGATTAATACTTACTTATCAAGTATTATTATCAGGAATGAGTTGTTTGGGGGCTAAAGAACCCTATTTTAGCCCTTTTTTATTCCTTACTGCCTTCTTACTCTAATTATTAGCTGTTTTTGTTTTTAATCCTTCCTAAGTTGACTGTTGGGTTTCGTTACCTCAACCCAACCTACAAGATTGCGATCGCACTAACCCATCAGTTTCAGCGATCGCACTACCTATCAAAAATAACTGAGATTACTATTTCGTGCCTCCAAAAATCCCACTTCTTCCCTTTAACCAATTTGCATTTAACTAGAAATTTTCTCTCCTGCCAACTGCCTACTGACGACTGCCTCACCTAAAGGACTGTTAAAATTAAGTAACTTTAAAAAAATAGATTAATCATGATGGCTGAAAGTGTTTCTTTAACCAAACAATCATCTGCAACCAGTCCTTCCCCTGACTATCATCCTATTATTATTCGCCTAGAAGAAATTACAAAAATCTATGGCAGTGAAAATACACAGGTTAAAGCCTTAGATCATATTGATTTAACCATCGAAAAAGGAGAATACTGCACCATTATGGGGGCATCTGGGTCAGGAAAATCAACGATGATGAATATTATTGGCTGTCTTGACCGTCCCTCATCAGGACGGTATTATTTAGATAGTGTGGATGTGTCTGGATTGTCTGATGCCCAATTAGCTGCCATCCGTAATCGCAAAATTGGTTTTGTTTTTCAACAGTTCCATTTGCTGCCTCAAATGACTGCCCTAGAAAACGTCATTTTACCAATGGTCTATGGAGAGGTGTCACCCACAGAACGCCGCGATCGCGCCCTAGAAGCTTTGGAAAAGGTGGGTTTAGGCAACAGAGTTAATAATAAGCCTAATCAACTCTCAGGAGGACAACAACAACGGGTAGCTATTGCCCGCGCCATTGTTAATCAACCGGTCTTACTGTTGGCGGATGAACCCACAGGGGCCTTAGATTCCCAGACCACAGAAGAAGTGTTAGGCATTTTTGAAAGCCTCCATCAAGCAGGTATTACTGTTATCGTGGTAACTCACGAAGCAGAAGTAGCCCGTCATTCTCAGCGGGTTATCTGGTTTCGGGATGGTCAAGTCATTCACTCTCATCTTAATCCCCAGGAACTACATTCGGTTATTGATTAAGAAATATTGCGAAAAAAAGGAAAATCAGGGATAATAAAAAAATTAAGATATTTATATTTTTGTATATCAAACTTTAAGATCCTTTTTTTCCATCATTTTGAGTTCAGAGGCATTAGTAAACGCTTGTGACTTGGCAAACCCTAGAATATAGTGACCCCAGTTCCAACATGCAACAGCAAAAACGCTATGATGCTGCTGCGATCGCCCGTTATTACCGCTTACGTCCTTGGGAAGTCATTCAACGGGCTATAACCATTATCTGGTCTTTTGGCTGGTTTTTGCTCCATCTTCAATGGGATCATTGGTTTAATCCCGATAAAGACAATAAACAGAAATGTGCAGCCCAGCTAAGACAAATTCTTACCCGCTTAGGTCCAACCTTTATCAAGGTTGGACAAGCTTTGTCAACCCGTCCTGACTTGATCCGGCCTGACTTCCTGGGAGAACTGATCAAGCTACAGGATCAACTTCCCCCCTTCGATAATAAGATCGCCTTTTCTATTATCGAAAAATCTTTAGGAACGACAATCGATGAAGCTTATCGAGAAATTTCACCCCATCCCGTAGCAGCAGCGAGTTTAGGACAAGTTTATCGCGCGGTATTACATACGGGAGAAGAAGTGGCCGTCAAAGTACAACGGCCTAACCTAAGACCCATTTTAACCCGCGATCTCTTCTTGATGCGTTGGACAGCTTGCCAATTTGGTCGTTTTTTACCTCTTAATTTAGGTCATGATTTAACCCTGATTGTAGATGAATTTGGGGTTAAATTATTTGAAGAAATCGACTACATCAATGAAGGCAGAAACGCCGAAAAGTTTGCAGCTAATTTTCGGGACGATGATGACGTTAAAGTTCCCAGAATTTACTGGTCTTATAGTAGCGATCGCCTCTTAACCTTAGAGTGGATACAGGGTTACAAATTAACCGATACCGAACAAATTAAAGCAGCCGGATTAGACCCTTATGCTATCGTTAGAATTGGGGTAACTTCAGGATTAAGACAACTACTAGAACATGGATTTTTCCATGCTGATCCCCACCCTGGAAACCTGTTCGCCACCCTCGATGGCCGTATGGCATTTATCGATTTTGGCATGATGGATCAGCTAGAAGAAGAAACGAAAGAAACCATTGCCAGTTCAGTTGTGCAGTTGATTAATCAAGATTATGATGCGTTAGCCAGGGACTTTGTGCAGTTAGGTTTCTTGACCCCTGATACCAATATTCAGCCCATTATTCCGGCTTTAGAAAGGGTGTTAGGCAATGCGATCGGGCAAAGCGTTGGGGACTTTAACTTCAAAACCATCACCGATGATTTTTCGGAATTAATGTATGAATATCCCTTCCGGGTTCCGGCAAAATTTGCCTTAATTATTCGGTCATTAATTACACAAGAAGGATTAGCCCTTAGTCTTGATTCTAACTTTAAAATTGTCGAAGTTGCCTATCCTTATGTAGCCAGACGGTTATTAACTGGAGAATCCCCTCAACTCAGAAGAAGACTCTTAGAAGTACTGTTTAAAGATGGTAAATTCCAGTGGCAACGGTTAGAAAATATGATTCGTATTGCCCGTTCCGACGAACAATTTGATCTATTACCAACGGCGCAATTAGGATTACAATATTTGTTGTCTGATGAAGGAAGATATTTGCGTCATCAATTATTGTTAGCGTTGACGGAAGATGATCGCTTACACACCGAAGAAGTTCAAAGAATTTGGGCTTTAATTAGTGATGATCTTCAACCTCAACAATTATTTGGTGTTGCTATAAAAGCATTTCGGCAATTTTCAACTGCAGGCGTTGCTGCGATTCTTCCGAACACAGCCGATGTCAACTAACCTATCATTACTCAATTCCTGCCTTTTATGTACTATTTACCTCAACCTCCTTTTTTTCTAGTTGTTGCCGGGTTATTCATCGGTATTACCTGTGGTTTGGCTTTTGAAGCGACCTTAAAATCCCAAATTCATGCCATGTTGAAAAAGCCTGCGAATCAAATGCTAAAAGGTTCAGGGTTACAGTTACCCTTTTTTGGTATTTGTGTAGGGATTTGTGTGTTTTTATCCGCCGGTTTAGAGATTTTTCTTTTTGATCGTTGGCTATCTTACGCCATTTCTTTACCTATGACAATCTTCATTGCTGCTTTAGTTTGGATTCAATTAGAAAGCTTATTAAAGCAGTTAAAAGAGGGTGGATCAAAAGCCATTGATTTAGATGCTTTTTATTAATTAGTTGGATTCATAATATAGGTAGGGGTCAACAATCGTTGACCCCTATACTTTTTTTTTACCCTGGTGGCCAAGTAAGCGATCGCCCTCCTAAAATATGTAAATGAAGATGATCCACCGTTTGGCCTCCATCTTCCCCATTATTAATAACCACACGATACCCGTTGGTTAACCCTGCTTGTTGGGCAACTTTTTTCACCGTAATTAAAAGATGTCCTAATAAGGTTTGATCGTCATCATTAGCTTGTTCTAAGTTCGGGATTGGTTTTTTAGGAATGACTAAAATATGAGTTGGGGCCTGGGGATTAATATCAGTAAAAGCTAAACATAAATCATCTTCGTAGACGATATTAGCAGGAATTTCTCGCTGAATAATCTTACTAAATATGGTATCAGTCATGGTTAAACTTAATCCCTAACACTTTCATTATTTTATCATTACTGGTTAAATTACAAATTATTCTGTTTCTGATGAAGATGAAAACATAGTAAATAATTCTTCTCCTGTCATTTTTTTAGTTTCATTAGCAAAAGAGTAATAGTTAGGCTTTTCTTCTATAAAAACCTCTGTATCAAAAATCAAATTTTCAGCATTATCAAAAATTCCTACAGGTATATAATAGTGATTATTATCTTTCAATCGATAGAATAGATGGGTTCCACATTGGTTACAAAACCCCCTTTCTGCCCATTGTGAAGAGTTATAGACCTGAATATTCTCTTCTCCTTCAAAACTCAGGCCATCATTACATTCAACCCCCAACAAAGCTGCACCACCCCATTTACGACACATATTACAATGACAAGCTCCAATATGAGGATTAATGTTACTTGTGGCTACTTTTACCCTACCACATAAACAACTACCTTTGAGCATACTAAGTTCAGCCATCCTATTTTGGTCCCATTAAAAAAATTAGTTTGATGGTTTTTATAATACCTCATTTGAATACAGAGACTATAATAAATAATTAAATGGTTTTACAGGAGAGAGATTAATCATGAATCAAGGTAAAATTGTGGCTATTGTTACTGGGGCTATTTCTATTTTTCTAGCGGTTGCTTATTTACTTATTGTTCAATTATTAGATTTTCGAGGTGAAATGATACCTGCCCCAACCTTAGAAATTATTTTCAATCTTTTTTAAATTATCAACAATTGTAACAGTTTGCTGATCCCCCCTAGAAGTTCTCAAACGTTTCTCGTTACACTCGATCATAATGGCTTTGCACCTATCGCTTTTTTGGCTAATTTATTGATATGATTCCTTTGCAACTTACCCTAAAAAATTTTCTGAGTTATCGAGAGATTGTCCTTGATTTTCGGGGGTTACATACTGCTTGTATTTGTGGGGCTAATGGTGCCGGAAAATCATCTTTATTAGAAGCCATAACTTGGGCTATTTGGGGGAAAAGTCGAACCGCTACTGATGAAGATATTATTCATACGACAGCAGACTATGTTAGGGTAGATTTCGAGTTTATTTCTTATGAACAAAGTTATCGTATTATCCGCAGTCGTCAACGGGGTAGAAGTAATAGTTTAGATTTTCAAATTAATAGCGGTGGTGAATTTATTTCTTTGAGTGGAAAAGGAGTTAGGGCTACCCAAGACATCATTATTGCTACATTGAAATTAGATTATGATACTTTCATTAATTCTGCTTATTTACGTCAAGGACGGGCTGATGAATTTATGTTAAGAGGGGCAACAGATAGGAAAAAAATCTTAGCTGAGTTATTAAAATTAGATCACTATCAAACCCTATCAGAAAAAGCAAAAGATTTATCTAAACAATATAAAGGGCAAGCAGAACAAATTAAATTAAATCTAGATAGAATTGATCAACAAATTGAAGACAAAAAAGATATTAATGAGCAGGAAAAAATTATTAATCAACAAATTGAAAAATTACAAAAATCTCAACAATCTGACAGAGATAAACTACAAGAAATTAAACAGAAAGATAGTCATCGCCAAGCTTGGTTAGAGCAATTTACGTGGCATGAAAACAAACAGAAAGCATTACAACAAGAAGCTAAAAAATTACAGCAAGAACAGTCTCAATTATCCCATAAACTTAAAGAATCAGAACAATTAATCAATCAAGAGCAAGACATAACTGAAAAATACGAAGAATTATTATTACTGCAAAAACAAGAAGAAACCTTATCCCATCAATTTCAAATCAGCCAAGATTTTCAACAAGAAAAACAAAGATTAGAAACAGAAATTTTAACCAAAAATAATCAATTACAATTACAAATTCGTCAACAACAAACTCGCTTAGAGCAATTAAATGAACAAGAAAAAGAATTACTAAAAATCATCAGTCAATCTGAAGATATTAAAGCTGCTGTGCAAAAATTAACTCATCATCGTCAACGGTTACAAGAATTAGACAAATTACAACATAAAGTTACTCCTTTACTTAAACAAAAGCAGACTTTAGAAACAGAGTTAGAAAAAATTAAAGCCAATTTACAAGCCAAATTAGAACAATTTGAAACCCTAGAAAGTCAGTATAATCAAGAATTAGAAAAAATACCAGAAAGACGACAACTTCTCTTAGAATTAGATTATAAAATTCAAGAAATTGACAACCAAAAAGTTTATCAGCAACGAGTTAAAGAAAAATCACAAGAGAAAAAATTAACCCAAGAAAAATTAATTGTCAATCAGCGTAACTATACAGAAAAAATAGAAGAATTACAACAAAAGATTAACTTATTAAATAATCCAGATTCCACTTGTCCTTTATGCGAACAAGAATTAGATGAAAGTCGTCGTCATAATGTTATTGATAAAACTCATCAGCACCAGCAAAAAATGCAAGAACAGATATGGTTTTTGCAAGAAGAATTATCGGTTATTAAACGAGATATTAAATCATTACTTAATGAAGATAATCAGTTAGAAAAGCAGCTAAAAAACGCAGGATCGATACAACAAGATTTTTCTAGAGTAGAAGCACAACTTGATCAAGCAGGAGAGATAAAAATCAAGTTAAAAAAATTACTAAAAGAGAAAGAAAATATTGAAACTTTACTCAATACAGAAACCTATGGAATAGAGATCCAAAATGATCTAAAAACGATTAATAACAGATTACAAGAACTGAATTATGATGAACAAAGTCATGGGTTAGCTAGGGGAGAAGTGGATAGATTAAGATGGGCAGAAATTAAACAAGCTAAAATAGAAGATGCGATACGTAATCAAACAAAAATAGCTCAACAAAAACCAGAAATTATTGCTAAAATTGAACAACTAGAAACTGAAAAAAATAACTTAGAAATTAATTCGGAATTAAAAGAGAAAATCAATAAAATAGAAGAAGAATTAAATGATTTAAACTATGATAGAGCTTATCATCAACGGATTTCTAACTATATTCGTAAATCTCAATCTTGTGTGGTTGATCATCAAAAATTGCAAGACGTAAAACAACAATATCCTCAACTTCAAGAACAGTTAAAAAATATTGACCTTAAAATTAATAATAATCAACAAGAACAGAAAGATACCCAAAAATTTGTACAACAATTATCCACTCAATTAGAAACCATTGAAGATCATAGCCAAGAGATTACAACCTTAGAAACAAAACTAAAAGAACAAAGACAAATATTAGATAATTTACTCGGTGAAAAAGGAAGAATTGAACAATCCTTATCTCAACTTGAAAGCTTGAAAAAAGATCAACAAGAACAAAAAAATCAATATAAACAGATTCGTAAACAATATCGAGTTTACACAGAATTAACCAAAGCTTTCAGTAAAAATGGGATTCAATTATTAATGATTGAAAATGTTTTGCCACAATTAGAAGCAGAGACCAATCAAATTTTATCGAGATTAACAGGTAATCAATTCCATATTAGATTTGTAACACAACGGGCAGGAAAAGGTAGTAGTTCTCGGAAGAAATCCGCTAAAATGATCGATACATTAGATATTATTATTTCTGATGCTAAAGGGACACGCGCTTACGAAACTTATTCAGGAGGTGAAGCATTTAGGATTAATTTTTCTGTTCGTTTAGCCCTAGCTAAATTATTAGCACAACGCGCAGGAACAACTTTACAAATGTTGATTATTGATGAAGGTTTTGGGACTCAAGATGCAGAAGGATGTGAACGTTTAATTGCCGCTATTAATGCGATTTCTTCTGACTTTTCTTGTATTTTAGCTGTTACCCATATGCCCCAATTTAAAGAGGCGTTTCAAAATCGTATTGAGGTGTATAAAACCAATCAAGGATCAAAAATAAATTTAGTGAGTTAATTATGTTAAAATTCTTAAAAATCATTCCCTTAGCCATTACAGTTATGTTGTTCTCAACTCAGATAGCTTATGCTGATCAATGTTCTTATGTGGATAAAGAACAAGCGTTAAAAGCAGCC
>JASJDW010000144.1 GCA_030064955.1 Crocosphaera sp. | reverse complement strand
AGTCAAGAATTACAAGATCGTGCAGGAACTTAAAAAAATGATTGATCACGATCGCTTATTTAAAGAATTACTTTCAACTTTTTTTGTTGAATTTATTGATTTATTTTTTCCTCAAGTGATAACCTATCTTGATGAGAGTTCTATCAAGTTTCTGGATAAAGAAATTTTTACCGATGTTACCGAGGGGGACAAGTATGAAACTGATTTAATTGCTCAAGTTAAATTCAAAAATCAGCCTTCTTTTTTCTTAATTCATATTGAAGCACAATCGAGTTCACAAACGAACTTTAATCGACGAATGTTTTCCTATTTTGCTCGTCTCCATGACAAGTTTGCTTTACCCATTTATCCTATTGTTATTTTCTCCTATGACTATCCTCAAAAACAAGCAGAAAATCAATACAAAGTTAAATTTCCCGATTTAAAAGTGTTAAACTTTAACTATCGTGTGGTGCAGCTTAACCAATTAAATTGGCGAGATTTTATCAATCAACCTAATCCCGTTGCATCCGCATTAATGGCTAAAATGAAAATAGCGGCTCAGGATCGTGCAAAAGTAAAAGCCCAATGTTTACGGTTATTAGTAACCTTAAAATTAGATCCAGCGAGAATGCAATTAATTTCAGGATTTATTGATACTTATCTTACCTTAAACTCAGTAGAAGAAAGCATTTTTCAATCCGAATTAAACACATTTTTACCCCAAGAACAGGAGGACGTTATGGAAATTGTTACCAGTTGGATGAGACAAGGAATTGAACAAGGAATTGAACAGGGACTTGAACAAGGAATCATGAGAGAAAAAAATCTAGTTATTCGTTTAATTGAACGGAAATTAGGAACCATTAAACCTGAAATTAAAACGCAAATTAAAGGGTTAAAAATTGAAGAAATTGAAGCATTAGGAGAAGCTATTTTTGATTTTTCTAATGTAGAAGATTTACAAACTTGGTTAGATCGATAATTATTTTGAAGGAAAATGGGTATAGATGAGAATTTTAACCAAGATATAATCTTTTTAAGATAATTAACTTTCTGTTTCCTGTAATTTATCAATTGCAATTAAAATATCTTGAAAACCATTGTTATAATCATAGCGAAAATCTGCATATCGTTTAGTCTTTAATAACGTTGGTATTTTACAATCTTGTAAAAGAACTGGAAGCACTTGAATTCTTCCTTTTTCCACTTCATCCCAATATTTAGTTTGCCATTCTCGTTCTACCCAATGGGAATTGACTGAATGTTCTGATAAAAGTACAATCACAAAATCAGCTTCTGTAACTCCTTCAGATATTTTTTGAGGTATACTTTCTCCTACAATTATATCCCATTGATCAAGCCAAGGGGTATGTCCAGCATTGTCTAAATCAGTTGATATCCAGATGGCAACTGTTTTATCCTTGGAAGAATGGGAAATAAAGACCTTTGCACCATTTTTATTATTTGAATATCTTGCTTGTATCATTCTATCAACTAAAATTGAATCTACATAATGTAATTCTGCCCAATAATCCAACTGTTCATATTCATCTAAAATTAAATCGGGGTTATCGATAGGTTTAAACCCACCACATAATCTGTATAACTCGTCTCTGCGTTTCATTAAATCATCTGTTGTCACTAGACGAATATGGTCAAAAGGTATCATATAATAACCTTTATTTAAAGTTAATAGCATATCGCCAAAATAGACAATAGCAACATCTTGACCTTCGACTGTTTCAGCTTCTTCCTCAGACATAGAGGACAAGTCAATATCGTCGCCAAATTCTATGTCATCATCATCATAGTAGCCAATTCTTCCAATGTGTGGGCCAGCAATAATTTTAACTGGACCATAAGGGATCTCCTGAAAATCCATCTTTACATCGTTACAATTATTATTTGTTACAGTATAGCTAATAACATTAGAATTTGCTTAAAATTTAACAAAGACTAAACTGTAATAACTCCTCAGAACAAGAAGCATAAAAAAGGATATGGAAAAAAATACTATAATGATATTGTAGAAATTGTCTATCACAACTGTATTAGTCGTATATTTGATTTAATTCATCAATCAACTATCAAAATCATGGCAAAAAAAATTAGGACATTTTTAATCATTATATTTATTACACTTTCTATTATTATATCTCCTTTAGTTTATGGACAAGATGATAGTAGTAGTAATGGAAATAAAATTGATGGTTATCCTGTTATTTTGAATGATCAAATCTTATTTAAAATACAAGCACCTACTGGATCATTTTCTCCTGAAGAAAGAGCAGAAACGATTACCAATAGATTAGAAAAATTTGCCGAGGATAATACTTTATCCATTGAATCAATAAAAATAGAAAATCAGGAAAATATTACCAGCATTATTGCAGAGGATAAAATTTTAGCAACCCTAACAGAAGAAGATGGTAGCGCAGCGAGAAAATCCCGTCAAGCATTAGCAGAAGAATACTTAGAAATCATTGAAACATCCATTAATCAATTTAGAGAAGAAAGAACCTTAATTGCTAGAATTTTTAGCTTAGTTTGGACTGTTATTGCTACTTTATCTCTGTTATTAATTTTCAAACTAATGGATCTCATTTTTCCAAGAATATTTAGCTTGTTAGATAGCTGGAAAGATACAGTAATTCCTAGTTTTAGGATTCAAAATGTTAATCTAATCAGTTCAACTCAAGTAACCGATACGTTAATCGGTATTATCAAACTAATTAGAGTTATTATTGTTCTGTTAATTCTTTTTCTATATGTTCCTTTTATTCTGAGCTTTTTCCCTTTGACTCGGAAAATATCCAGTAAAATTTTTGATTATATTATTAAAGCTATTTTCTATATATCTGAGTCAATTCTTAATTATATTCCTAATATTTTTATGATAGGTTTGATTGCCTTATCAACCTATTATATCATTCGCTTCTGTAAGTTTATTTTTAAAGAATTAGAGCGAGGGAATATAACCATTCCTGGATTTTATCAAGATTGGGCTATTCCAACTTATAATATTCTACAATTTCTCATTATTGCTTTAGCTGCGGTGGTTGCTTTTCCCTATTTACCAGGGTTTGACTCCCCTGCTTTCCGAGGAATTTCTGTGTTTTTAGGTATTCTTTTCTCCTTGGGTTCAACCTCTGCGGTTGCTAATACAGTGGGTGGTGTAATCTTAATTTATACCCGTGCGTTTCAATTGGGCGATCGTGTACAAATTGGGGATGTTATCGGTGATATAGAAGACAAAACCTTGCTAGTGACTCGTATTCGTACCCCGAAAAATGTGATTGTTACTTTACCCAATGCGACGGTATTAAATAGTAATGTTGTTAACTTTAGCGCGTCAGCAAGGGAAACGGGAATCCCTTTAATTATTTCCACAACTATTACGTTAGGATATGATGTTCCTTGGCGCAAAGTTCATCAAGTTTTATTAGCTGCTGCTGATGTAACCCACTCCTTGTTAAAAGATCCTAAACCCTTCGTTTTACAAACCAGTTTAGATGACTTTTATGTTAGCTATGAGTTGAATGTCTATACAAATAAAACCCGTAGATTATTTGAAATTTATTCCGATATTCACCAAAACATTCAAGACAAATGTAATGAAGCAGATATTGAGATTTTATCCCCCCATTATTCTGCACTTCGGGATGGTAATCAAAATACAATTCCTGCTAACTATTTACCAAAAGATTATCAAGCACCAGGATTTAGAATTGATAATTTAGGTAATAATTTGAACAATCATTAAGTATTAGATGTATAATCCAATCATTGAGTATTTCCGATGAAAACCCTTGCTAAGAATCAATCTATTCTGGTTGATTCTCTGAAAACTCAAGAGGATCATTTGATGACAGACTTTTGGACAGCAATCAAAGATTTGTTCGCTGAACCCCTGGTGGGAAAGCTGATAGCATTGTGCATCGGCATGATTGTGATTAACTTCATTTTTCGTGTTCTTAGCCGTTCTCTGCCACGCTACGTTTCTGATCCTGATACCAGTTATCGTCTTCGCAAAGCTATAATTTTCGTTGGCTATCTGGTGATAGCACTGTTCGCTACAATTGTATTTAGCGATCGCTTGGGTCGATTAACGGTTGTTTTTGGGGTAATTGGTGCTGGGGTTGCTTTTGCTCTGCAAGAAGTCATTGCCAGCTTTGCTGGATGGGTTGCCATCTCCTTTGGTCAATTCTACAAGCCGGGCGATCGGGTTCAACTCGGCGGTATTATGGGAGATGTCATTGATATCAGTATCCTTCGCACTACGGTGATGGAGATCGGTGCTTGGGTCAAGGCTGATTTATACAGTGGTAGGATTGTTCGGATTGCCAATAGTTTTGTCTTTAAAGAACCTGTCTTTAACTACTCAGCAGATTTTCCCTTTGTGTGGGATGAAATTACAGTTCCCGTTAAGTATGGTAGTGATCACCGCTTAGCTAGAGAAATTCTCTATCAGGTTGCTGAGGAGGTTGTGGGTGAGTATGTATCCGAAGCCAAAGTAACCTGGAAAGCAATGGTACACAAGTATCTAATTGAAGATGCAAGAGTTGAACCTATGGTTTCATTGATAACAAATGACAATTGGATGGAATTTACCCTGCGCTATGTAGTCGATTATAAAAAACGTCGCCTCAAAAAAGATATACTTTTTACCCGAATTCTCGATGAATTTATGGAGACTGAAGGTAAAGTTGCTTATGCTTCTGCCACATTTCATCTCGTTGAAACCCCTGTATTTGATGTTAGACTTACCCGTAGTTACAATAACAAGAAAGATACAAGTGTTTAGAATTGTTTGCGTTCTGTAGGTTAAGTTAAGTTAACCTGAGTTCGGGATAAGAAAAGACTCATGAGGTACACCTACTATTCAACTCCTGAACTCCCGAACTCCTAACTCCCGAACTCCTAGAACTAGAAGAGTTTGTAGCGTTCGGAGTCGCGCTCACGGCGAAGCCTCACAAGTATGGGAACTGCTATATATCTAATTCCAAGAACTAGATTCACAATCAATTAAACGGTCTAGAATAGTAATTTCTTCTTGATTATTACTTTGGCGAACTTTCTGTTCCATTCTAACATTTAAAAGTTCCATTAAAAGCCTAATTTTGTAAGCTTTCTGTGCTTCAGTTACCAATTGAGAAGACTTTAATGTTTCTAAATTATCTGTATAAGACTTTTGGGGATCAAATTCAAATAAATTAACTAAAGAATTGATCACATATTGTTGTTGAGGACGAGCGATTTTGACTAATTCAATAATGGGAATATCAAATAACACTTCAATATCTTCTTCATTGGCTTTTTGTTGTAACCAAACTTCAGAAGTAGAAACAGGTAAATCAGAGGTTTTCTCATCTACTTTAGCAAACGCATGAGCTTCAGCATAACTAATTCTCCCATCCTCATTATAGTCCGCAGAATCAACAGTTTGACCAATACGATTAACCCCACTTAGTCCAGCAAAAAAACTAGAACTATAATCTTTATAATCTGCTTCATTAACTTCAGGGGTACATCCTACAGAGGGTAAGGTTTTAATGGTAGCAAAAAAGCCACATCTTGTTTGTTTTGTTAAGGGTTGATTCGGATCACCATTTTGATAAATATAATTAGCAAACGATCCTGAAAAACATTGAGCCATCATGGTAACAATATGGCTATCTTGGGGTAATTGATTTAAGGTATTGGATAATTTTTCTACCGTAACAGGGGTATTATTCCAAAGCATTAGCGCATTATTATCGCTGTTTCGTTTATTAAGAATTCCATGACCTGTAAAATAGAGAAAAATAGGTTTTTTAGTCCCTTGATTTTGATTAACGTTATCAATCCATTTATTAATATTATTGAGATTTGCTGAACCATTTAATCCAGGAATATTAGGAACTTTATACTGTTCTGTTCCTTGAGAATCAAGATAACGAATACTCGCTTCTCCATTATTCCCATTGGCAAAAAAGATGCTACTTGATGGAGAGTTAAACCCCATATTTTTTAAAGTTCTTTGGAAATAAAGAATGTTTTTTTCTAGAGCAATTTCATTAGATTTAGGAGTCGCACCACCCCCAATAACTAAAAAATTAGGTTCTGCGGTTTTAGGTTCACAAAGTTCTACAAATTTATCAGTTGCTTGATTAAAAAAACGATAAATGGCTGAGGTTTGAATGGGTTGCTGAGGCGGTTTTTTCCCTTCATCTTGTATTAAGTTGAGAAACCATCCTTGAAAGGATTGATCAAAATAAGATTTGCTGGAAGAGGACTTTTCTAATAATCCAGTTAAACTTAAGGATAAGAAAAAAATAACAATTTTCTGATAATTTTTAATCATACTGACTCAGATACATATGACAGAGAAACTCATTAGCTTCTAGCTTAACCTAATTTCTCTTGTGTTATTTCCGTATCTTCCATCAGAATAATAAAATTAAATATTAAAGGGCAACAGTTACAAAAAGGGTTCAGTTATTGTTTAATCGCTGTTGCCACTTTTATTTTCATTCAGTATTAGAAGAAACTTAAACGATAGCCGGTATTTTGATAGTTGCGGTTAGACGCTACGGAGAAATTAGACTGTAAGGTGAGAATAAAATCCTGTTCTGGTTCAATGGCAATCACTGTTGCTTCTCCACCTCCGATGATTCCAGCTTCAGGTAAACCCCATCCGGCTAAGGTTCCTACTGCTGCCCCGGCTAAAACTTCTAAGGCATCAATTCGGCGATCGCCTGTTACTCCTGCAATAATAGCAGCAGCACCGGCACCCGCTACCGTACCTCCTAAAATTTCTCCTATACCCGCCCCTTCTCGGATGGTTTGGGTTCGACTAACAACTCTGGAAGTGGCATTGAATGGATACCGTTCACCATTAATGATGATTTCACGGGCAATAAACTGAGATCCGCCGTTAACGGGGCGAATTTCTCCATTAACTTCACTGCCAGCAGGAATTAATACGTTACGGCTACTATCACGGAGCGTTGCTGCGGTTGTCAAAGTAATCGCTAAGGTTTCTTCTGGACTGACTAAAATTCTTTCCCCATTTCTAAATTGCATGGGAATGCGGGTTCCTGCGGGGATAGTAAGGCCGGTATTGAAAGAAGATGAGGGTTGAGAGGGCCTCGGTAATAATTGGGCGGTTGCGGGTTTAACGGTATAAAATGGGGCAATGGCTGTGATTCCCATTAATAAGGCGATTGCACTGGCCATCCCTGATTTACCATAGTTTAAGTTTAACATAATACACCCTCTTTAGGATTACGCACCGATAATTGATATTTGATTGATCCTTGATTCTTATCATAGGACATGGTTTTCTAGGATGTCAGTCCCATAATTGGTTACAAAGTTCCCTCAGTAAGTGGAAAAAAAGGGAAGGGTTTAAGAAGTCAGGAGTCAGGAGTCAGAAGGATAGATTTGAGGAGATCATCTTCCCCATAGTCTAGTTAATTTTCTTATCCCGAACTCAGGTTAGTTAATAACAACTTTTGGTTTGAGAATTGGATGATTATCATTAAAGATTATTTGACTCATTCCTAAAAATTCTCCTACTTCATTATAAACTTGAATAATCTCAGACGAAGTAACAAGATTAACAGCATTGATCGCAATTTTTTGACCTTGACACCAGCGTTTACCTTCTTCTATAGAAAGGGTAATACTGGGTAAATGGTTTAAGCATAATTCAGGTTTAAGTAAGGAAAAAGTTCCTTGTTCAATTTGTTTTTCTAAGTCTTCTAATGTAATTGTTTCTGATAGAATCATGCCACAACTTTTCGTTCTAATTAATGTGGCTAAAGTTCCCCCAACTCCCAATTTTTCTCCTAGATCTCTTGCGATCGCCCGAATATAAGTCCCTGGTCCACATTCAATATTAACCACTAATTCGGGAAATTCCCCCCCATACCAGTCTAAAACGTCTATTTTGTCAACCCTAACCGTTCTCAAGGGAACTTCGACTATTTCTCCCTTTCTGGCTAACTCATATAACCGTTTCCCCTCTTTTTGAATCGCACTGTACATAGGAGGAATTTGCTCAATTTCTCCCAAAAACTGGCTTAGTAAGGGTTTAATGTCTTCTATATTTACATGGGAAGCAGATTGACGTTTAATCACGTCCCCTTCAAGATCATCTGTCGTTGTTTGTATGCCAAAGCGAATTTTAGCTTGATAAGCCTTATTTTCGGGTAAAAAAGTTAATAAACGAGTTGCTTTTCCCACTGCGATCGGTAAAACCCCTGTTGCTGCTGGATCAAGGGTTCCTCCGTGTCCTACCTTTTTGATCCTTAAGAGTCTTCTGACTTTGGCAACACAGTCATGAGAGGTAAACCCCGAGGGTTTATTTAAAGGGATAAATCCAAACATTTGATAATTAATAACTGTTCAGTGATAACTGACAGAGGTTTTGCTATGATGAAATCTAAAGATTAATGAAGTTTTATTAAGAACCTTGACAGCTAACTTGAAACCTCATCATAAAAGCACTTTAGCCCATCAATGGCACGCCTTGGATATTATTTGGCAAGGAGATGAAAACGTAGTTAAGCGTGGACTTCCCCATGAGATGTTATCCCCTGCGTGGCAAATTTTGTTATTGGGGGATGGTTCCCCTACCCGTCATCTACAACTGTTGACCACAGAAAAAACAGAAGTGGATCTCATTGATATGTCCCTCATTGGCACCGAAGATGATGGGGCTCCACCTCAAGTAGAAATTGTACCAGAACCTCGTTTAAGACGACAGGTATGGTTACGAACAGCATCAGGACAAAGATTAGCCTATGCGACTTCTTGGTGGGATGCGAACCATGTGGATGAATATCTACAAAATCGTTCTTTACCGATTTGGGATAGTCTATCACGATTACATACAGAATTGTATCGTGATATTCAAGGGATTTATTATGGTCATTCTCCTGTATTAGAAGAAGCATTTCAAGAGAAAGGACCTTTTTGGGGAAGACATTACTTATTTTGGCACGATCGCAAACCTTTAACCTTAATTTACGAGGTCTTTTCTCCCTATTTACGCAAGTATTTAGGACCGATATCCCTACAGGAAAGCGAAAAGGAAAAAGATCAAAATTAAACTAAATTTACCGAGGAGGGAATCAGAAAAAACGCTGAACTTCTGACTCCTGACTCCTTGGATCATATCATAGGTGGGATAGCTGCTTGATACATAGAAAGTGTCATGATATTTATCCTAAACCTATAACTAAGCTCAATCATTTCTAGTGTACAATTTCTGCAAACCAAGCTCCGGAAATTAAGTAAAATAAATGGGTTAAGTTAGCTATCGAAGGAATTATGTCAAAATTATTAGGATTAACGATTATAAGCTGTCTCAGTGTTCAAAGTAGTATTATGCTTACTTCGGTAGCCAATGCACAACAGCCTTTATATTTAGCTTATCCCCCTAAGAATCATCAAACTACTGCTGATAAAATTTTCTTAATTGGAACTGCTTCCCCTCAAGGAGACGTTACTGTTAATGGAAAAAAAATACAACGCAGTAATCAGGGACATTTTGCCCCATCTTTTCCTTTAAAATTAGGGGTTAATCGCTTTATTTTACGCCACAATAATAAAGCCATTAATTTAACCGTTACTCGTAATTCTGTTACCCCTAACATTCCTAGAGGAGTTACTTTTGCTGCTAATTCTTTAACCCCCAGTCAATCCATATCCGTTTTGCCTAATACCCCTGTTTGTTTTAGTGCGATCGCTGCCCCTAATGCTCAAGTTTCTGTTAATATTGCTAATCAAACCTTTCCTTTATTACCCCAACAAGAATTAGTTAAACTTCCTGCAAACTCTGCTATTTTAACTGATTCTAATCAACCCATTATTAATTCAATTACTCAATATCAAGGTTGTACTAAATTTAATCAAATTGGTAACTTGGGAACCCCCAACTTTCAATTAAAATTAAATAATCAAACCATATCTCAGAAAGGAGAAGGAACGGTTAATATTCTTAACCCTGATCAATTAAAAATTGTTGAAGTTATAAGCGATGCGGGTGTGGCAAGAACTGGACCAAGTACCACTTATTCTCGTTTAACTCCTTTACCTAAAGGAACCATTGTATCAGTTATTGGTCAAGAAGGTGAGTGGTTAAAGCTTGATTATGGTGCATGGATAAAGGCAAATGAAACAAGAACGATTCCTAATTTATCTTCAGCAAAAGCAACCATTAGAAGTGCTAAATTTGACAAGAACACAGAAGAAACTAAAATCATTTTTCCTTTAACATTACCGGTTCCTGTTTCTGTTAATCAGATGGGAAATAAAGTAACACTGACTTTATATAACACCACTGCTCAAACCGATACCATTCTTCTAGAATATGAACCCTTAATTAAAAGCTTTTATTGGCAGCAAGTAAGTCCTGATAAAATTGAATATTATTTTGAATTATACCCAGATCAACAGTGGGGATACGATCTAAACTATGAAGGGACAAACTTGATTTTTACACTACGTCATTCCCCTAAACTTGAGAGTCAAAATAATCAACCTTTAAAAAATATTAAAAT
>JASJDW010000143.1 GCA_030064955.1 Crocosphaera sp. | reverse complement strand
TTGCATTAGATGAGTTAGGAAGGTTAGAAGAAGCGATCGCGTCCTTTGACAAAGCATTAGAAATCAAACCAGATCTACATCAAGCTTGGCATAACCGAGGGAGTGCTTTAGATGAGTTAGGAAGGTTAGAAGAAGCGATCGCGTCCTTTGACAAAGCATTAGAAATCAAACCAGATCTACATCAAGCTTGGCATAACCGAGGGAATGCTTTATTTAATTTAGGAAAATTAGAAGAAGCGATTTCTTCTTGGGACAAAGCATTAGAGTTGAAACCCGATGATCACCAAGCTTGGTATAATCTAGGCATTACATTACATAACTTAAGAAGGTTTGAAGAGGCGATCTCTTCTTACAACAAAGCATTAGAATTGAAACTAGATAAAGATGAAGCTTGGTATAATAGAGGGATAACATTAGGTAAGTTAGGAAGGTTTGAAGAGGCAATTGCTTCTTATAATAAAGCAATTTCATTAAATCAGAATTATTCTCTTCCTTGGTTTAATCGCATTAAAGTGATGTTTAAATTCAATAATTGGGAAGATGGATTTAAACAGCTAGATGAGGCTTTAAACCGATTTGTTAATATTAAAAAATACTATACAGGAGATACAAGGGAATATATTAACTTTATCTGGGATAGTACCAGAGATATTGATGTTTGGAAATCTCGCATTGAAACGTTAGTCAACATTTATGACAAACACCAAGTGGTATCTAATTTAAGTAAAGGAATTGTCGATCATATTCCTACGTTAATGTCAGAAATAGTTAGCGATAAATTAGCCCGTACTTGGTTAGAAATTTGGCAATCTATTGTAGGAGATAAACCAGAATTATCCATCGCGTTGCGCTTCCTAAAAATTGCAGTGCAATATAAAGAAAGCAAAGGAGACAGAAGAGTATTGATGAAATTAGCCAAAGAAGAAAGAGAAATCCTTGAACCGTTGGTGATGGGAGGAGTCAGAAGTCAGGAGTCAGGAGTCAGGAGTCAGGAGTCAGGAGTCAGGAGGAATTAATAATGTGTAGTGCTATAATTCTAAATTCCTTACGCCCCAAACTAGATATCTCTAGTTATTTTTGAGAACTGGTATAGCATTTCCTGGACTCATGAGGTACACCGAGTATTCAACTTCTGAACTCCTGAACTCCTGAACTCCTAAAATTGAAAGAGTTTGTACCTCACAAGTATGGGAACTGCTATATTAGGTTATATTTGAGGATTAAGTAATGAAAACTGTTACCTTAGCAGAACTACAAAAGAATATTGATCAGTTACTAGATGAGATCCTAAAAACAGGAATTCCTATAGAAGTTAATAAGGATGGACAGTTATTAAAAATTATTCCTATTAACAAACCAAAAAATAGCATTCCTACAGCTACTTTATCAAAACCTGAAAGCAAATTGTCTGATTCACTATTATTAAATGAATTAGAAGATAATGAGACATTATTTGACAGAGATAAAGATACAGGAAGAGACATTATTCTATGAATTATCTACTAGATACTTGTGTGATTTCAGAATAGGCTAAAAAGAATCCAGATCAACAAGTTATCCAATGGTTAGATGATCAAGAAGAAACGAATTTATTTGTTAGTATTTTAACCATTGCTGAACTCAAAAAAGGAATTATTAAAATTGAAAAACGGCAACCATTACGGCATCAAAAATTAATCAAGTGGTTAGAGATTATTGAGCAAAGATTTAAGAATAGAATTTTACCATTAACCAATGATATTCTTATGACTTGGGCTAAAATTTCAGGTGAATCTGAAGCTAAAGGTACGAAGTTGCCTATTATGGATAGTTTGATTTTAGCCACTGCTTACGAACATCAATTGGTTATTGTTACGCGTAATATTAGCGATTTTACGTCTTCAGAGGTTCAGGTTTTTAGTCCTTGGGAATTATAGCCAGCAGTTTCCATCAGTTTCAATTTCATTCCATCGTCTCATCTGTCTTGCTTCTCATCAAACTCTCAGATAATTTAAGTAGGGGTCAACGGCCGTTGACCCCTACAAAAACTATTTAATTTCGAGCGATGGTGTAAACATTAGTTTGATCATTAAAGGTAATAGTATAACTACCAGAACCTTCAGTGACAGGGATATCTGCACCAGTTTGATCGGCAATCCCGTCGCCGTTATTATCCCCGAAATTCAACGACCAATCTCCGTTAATATCAAATTTAAACCGTTCCGCGCCACCGTTACCAAAGCTTTGAGTGGTTGTCCAGGTATAATTATCTACCAACGTCATCGGTGTCGTTCCCCAGGTATTAGGGGTTCCTCGAAACAAGACTTGAGGATACTCAGAGATAAATTCCGTTGCAGGATAACGTTCTTTAACAATCTCATAAGAATCCCAAATGGCCTTATCAGTGAGGGATTTTACCAACTTAACGTATTCTGCATGGGTCCAAGCTAAAGGCGTGGCACTATTCGTCCCTTCTCCGAAGGTAAAATTATAAGTGTTATTACTACCCACATTGTCCCATACCTGTTCTGGAAGCATTAACCCCTCATTGGCAAACAGTTCCATCCCACGCACATACAGATCGCTCAAACTAGCGATATCTTCATCGCTAAGAGTACCGTCATTATTAGCATTAGCTAACCCTAACTCATAATGACCCCGTTCACCAGTAAAGAACGGCCAGACGCGGCCTCTTTGGTCTTGCGCACCACCGATATAGCTAGAACCGTCCCCAGTGCGTTCGCCGTAGCCATCGTTTCCATAGCGTCGCCAACCCACATAGGTTTGACTTTCTCCTGGAAAGGTAAACTCATACTTAACCCGTAAATTTTCAGGGAGATTGGTATCATCCAATTCTACCAAAGAGTCGAGAATACGAGGATCATCTGCACCCCGAACACCGTAGCGAACCAATTCCAAAAAGCCTCCATCTAAGACTTCTTTTTCATTGATGGCCGGACGGCCATTGCTAGGATTAATATTAGCCCCGTCATTAGGGTCTGTATTTTGGGTGATTCTCAGATAATATTGTCCGTTATTATTCCCTTGGGTATGGGTTCCCGTGGTGGTGAACATGGAGGACTCAATGGCTGCTTCATATTCATCTGCTTTCTGATGATAATAGTTAGCAGCTAAGGGATCATTGGCCACTGTTTCTGCAATATCTGCTGCGGCCACTAACCCGGTAATGGTGGCTGCGGTGGTAGATGGAGAATAGCCAAATTGTTCTTCCCAGCGTTCTTGTTGGGTGTTGGGAGGAATAATGGTTGCATTGTTATCCCGTATCGCAACAGTGCCACCGTTGGATAAAAACTCCGCTGCTGGTTTGAGCATCCTATTATACCAACCGGTGATCTCTGCATCAGAAAGAACTCCAGCTTGCCATAATTTCCAACCCAACATGATCGGCATGGCAGCTTGGTCTAACTGAACCTGATACCATTCTAAAGTTCCGTCAACGGGGGTTTTTTGTAAAAACCAACCAGTTGCTCCACTATTATCAGGGGTACTGGAGGTGACTTGCACTTTTTCGAGGTATTCAAAGGCTACTAACGGGGTTTCGAGATCCCCTTCCGCTAAGAAAGCCATGGCGACTTGATAAAAATCTCTGGGCCAAACGGCACGATAACCAGTAGCATCGTTCTCTGCGTTAATGGTATCTCCCCAAGGAATAGACAAAGAAGCAATCAACGCCCCTGCATTTTCCTTGTCTTCCATGGCTTTTAAGACAAGCGCGCTGGCATAGAGTTGTTTTCCTCCATCTCTGGTTTGGGCTACCATGTCGGGTAAATTGGTCAATGTGGCCAGATAATCTTCCCAACCAATAGCCTCACCAATTCCATTGTATTTGGCTAAAACGTTGGTATAACCGTCGCTGAGGGTTCCGTCTGCTTGGGCAGTTGAAGCTGCCAAGGAATCACCAAACCCCACTACAACATCAAAGGTTGAGGTTTCGGAGTTAAGGGTAGGCATTTGCGCCATCAACGCCACGTTACCGCCACCATTATCCGCATAGTCAAAATTCCAATCCATCACCCCGTTATCGTTTAAGTCCGTGTAACCATCGGACTCCCCTACAAAACCGGCGGAGGTTTGGACGAAATCGGCACTACTTTTCAGGGTTAAATAGACGGTTTCCCCTTGTCTTGCACTAATGCTATTTCCGTCCACAAAGGCAACATCACTGCTACCTGTATTATCCATGTGAGGATTGAGCAAAATATAAGGAGTGATATTATCCTCGTTAGCTGTAAATGTTACCCGCATAAACAGACTTTGGCGATCGGGATCGGTAAAAATATCTTTTTGAATTTCATACTTACCCTCTTTGTCTGTATTGGTGATGCGATAGGCTAAGGATAAGGGTTTGCCTTCGTCATCGGTGTGGATGTATTCAATGGTGGTATCGGTGTCTAATCTTTCTTCATCAAAGAAGCCATCCCCTGTAATTAAAAACTGTAAATCCTTAATTTGGGCTTTGTGAATTTCTCCAAAGGCAGTTTCAGTGACGATACCTTCAGCTAAGGAAAACCAAACTTTGGAGATGGTTCCTGTTTCTCCTGTGTCACTGTACTGTTTATTAGCATAGGTTTCATAGGAGGTTCCAATGCCTGTTTTTCCGGCATAAGTCCATACAGAAGGTGCGCCTGGAGCTCCAAACGCTGCACCGCCTCCTACCGCCAAAGCGGGGTTGATTCCGAAGAACCAAACCGCACACAAGGCAATCAATTGTATCCATAACCAACGTTTCATGTTCATAGGTGCATAAGTCCTTATCGAGTTGTTAATGTGTTGTTATTGCTCAATATTGAGCGTTGTCTTCCTGCCCACCCCGCCCCACCCCAGATCTGAAGTTAACGTCCTATCACCCCTGGTGCTAGGGGTTGTAATCGTAAAATGTAATAAGGCGGACTAGCGGTCATTTCCCCTCTATTGAGAGGAGCAGAACGATGTAATTGGTTACAATTACAGTACAAGTAACCATCGGGCCCAAAGCTAAAAGAATCGGTCCACCTTAACCGTTCATCCTCACTGAATAACTCATAGGTGCGATCGCTTTTAATGACTCCGATGGCATTTAGGGCCAAATCCCCTAGATAGAGGTTATTGTTTTGATCAATGGAAATCCCGTCGCAAATGGGGCGATCGCTATATCGTTCTACCCGTTCGGCTAGTTCCTCAGCACTCAAATGAGCATTGGCTAGATCGGCACTTTTAGCGCGATACAGGCTATTACTGTGCATAGGACAAAAATAAAGCCATTCGTTGTTAGCATCCAATACCAAGCCATTAACCCCCAAATGGGGGCGAAACAAACGACCATCTGGTTCTTGCATCTGTACTGGTACCCCATCAATAATGAGATCCCGATCTTCTGGAATTACACTTTGATGGCCTTGTAAAATCCGAGTAGCTAATCCTGTGTTTAAATCAACCCGTATTAAGGCCGCCTCGTTGCCTTGGATGGGATCAGAAATATAAATAACATTACGAGTTAAATCAATAGCTAAATCATTGATAAAAGAGTCGCTATAGGTGATGGGAGGGGGTAAATAAATGATTCTGGCTAGTTTATGGTTGAGAGTATCCCAAGCCACCAGTTTGGGTAAAGACTTATGTTGAGTTCCGTTATCCAATATCCATAACCAACCATTGGCATCCGCTTGAATACCTAAAATGCTATCAAATTCAATTAGAGAAGCATCTTCCCCAGTGGGATAAGGCTGTAATTCTTCATTAACCAATTCAGCTACTGCCATCTCTGGATTATAGAATTGATGAAGACTGAGAAATATTCGACCTTCTGCTGTGAGAGTGATATTACCCGGTGGTACGGGTAAGGCAGCTACAACGGTTATAGCAGTTGATAAATTGGCCATAATCCTCTTGTTTGTTGAATTTAATGGAAAGGAGGGCGGGGAGTGTTAGAAGGGTGGGGAGTGTGGGAAGAGAGGGGAGGGTGGGAAGGGTGGGAAGTCAGAATATTCTCCCTTGTCTCTCTTATCTCCCCAGTCTCCCAGTCGCCCCCTGCTGCCCCTGCTCCCCTGCTGCCCCTGCTCCCCTGCTCCCCCAGTGGTGTTACTTACCAACCGGAGACAGGGTTTTTAAGGAAGTAATCACAGCTTCGGCCACTGCACCCGAAGACGCAGGGTTTTGTCCTGTGATTAAATTGCCATCCTGTACCACTTTTTCTTGAAAGTCGTCGGTTTTGACAAATTCTGCCCCTAATTCACACAGTTTGCTCTCCAATAGGAAGGGAACAACTTCATGGAGTCCGACGGTTGTCTCTTCACTGTTGGTGAAGCTAGTGACCTTTTTCCCTGCAACTAAGGGGGTTCCATCGGCTTTTTTGGCTAATATTAGCCCTGCTGGACCATGACACACCGCAGCAATTATTTTTTCTGCGCGATCGAATGCTTCGAGTAAGTTGGCGAGTTGTTGATCTTGACAAAGATCCCACATGGGGCCGTGGCCACCTGGAAGAAAAATAGCATCGTAGTCCTCTGCTTTAATTTCCGTTAAGGGAACGGTGGTTTTAAACTGTTGTTGGGCAGTTTCGTCTTTGAAAAAACGGCGAGTGTCTTCGGTTTGAGATTCCTCTTGGACACTTCTATCATCCATGGGGGGTTCTCCTCCTTCGGGAGAAGATAGGGTAACGTCAAAGCCAGCATCAACAAAGCGATAATAAGGATTAACTGCTTCTTCTAGCCAAAATCCGGTTTTTTGTCCGGTTTGGCCTAATTTGTCGTGAGAAGTAATCACTAAGAGAATTTTTTTAGTCATAAGTCTTGTTTTTTGAGAATTGATATTGGACTGGTTTAAAACATCTTTTGCTTCAGAAATTAACTCCTATTTTATTCACACTGTAACACAAAAATTTTGTAGCTGACATTTAAGGAGATTGTCTGATTTTTAGCAAAAATAGAGTGATTTTCTATACTAAGTTTTCCAGAAAACTAATACTAGGAGCAAAGAAATATTCTCCTCCTTTCATGATTACCCAAAGTTGAAAGGGAAATGTTTTAGTTTCCTTTTCACCCCATTTAATTGGCCATTGTTGTGGGATATTTGAGTTTCCTTGACCAATAACAGGATCTAATCCCACTTGAACCTGAATAAAACGATGTTCATTTGCCCATCTTTTTTGAATAAAATCAAATTGATTTTCAACATTAGATTGAAAGCAAAGAAACAGTAATCCTGAGCCAGTTTCTGGTTCTTTAGTTACGTCATTTTCTCCATAGCTAATAGATCGTCTCGCAATACGATGTCTTTTTTCTGCAATTAAGTCTTCTTTGAACTCAACAGATGATTCTAATCTTCCTGTATCTCCCCGAGGATTACTTTTACGGATATGGGCGTGAAACGGACATTTTGTGGCTTCAATATCTTGGTCATAATTGAAGTTATTGTTTGGTTTTTCTCCCTTACTCAAGTCTGATTCGGTT
The DNA here is from genome assembly GCA_030064955.1 of Crocosphaera sp. GTDB lineage: Bacteria > Cyanobacteriota > Cyanobacteriia > Cyanobacteriales > Microcystaceae > Crocosphaera. Next base: position 3,121 of record JASJDW010000143.1, on the reverse strand, counting down.
ACAGGAGTTCCGTCAGCAAATCGTCCCACTACTAAGGCCCCTGCTAAGTCATTATTGATGTTTAAATCATCAGCCAATTGCCGTTGATCTTGACGGAAAGCTTTTACATTTTGCTCTAATTTTCGATAAACTAAATAGCTACCATAACTATCTTCTGTTTTGCCATTGGGATCTTTAACGAGGATAATATCTAATGAAGCTCTAGAATCCCATTTACTAAAATTATTGTCATCAATTTTAGCTTTTTCAATGTCTCTTTTCATAAATAAAGGTTGACTCACTCCATCAACAAAGCCAAAATGTTCCACTACATTTCCTGCTTTATTTCTCAGAATAAATCCATTCTCTTGATGAAGAATGACAGCAACTTCACACAGTTTTGGCGTAATTTCTTCTACCAATTTTGACAATTTATTGGGATCATCATCCGCAAGCAAAACTAAAGCATGAATTTCTTGTTGAAATCCTTTTTCCCATTCTTCTTTAGGGGGATCATCTAAATCAGGATCAGCCTTTTTCATGGTATTTCTAAAAGGAACATCATAGGGAATCTTATTGGGTTGAATTCCTAATAGTTCATAGCTATGACGGGTTAAGAAAAAATTACCAAATACCTCCCCAGAAATGCCCTCTTGTCGATATCGTAAGGATTCATTTGCTTGTTGTTTAGCTGAGGTAACATAGGTTTGGGTAAACCATTGTATCCACTGTTTAACCCCTTCAATCTTCTCAGATTTCCATTGTAAAAAGAGATGAATACTATGATCTCTACCATGACCTTTGAGAATATTCCCCTGTAAATCTTGAAGAAGTCCTTCGTATTTTCCAGGGTTTTCCCCATCAATTCCATTGTCAGGAATAGTTTTTAAATCTGCTTCTGTTAGTGCCATAAAACCTTTACCTTTGTAATAAGAGTTTTTTATGATTTAACTTAATTTGATCATTTTTGCCTGGGAAGGTTTACCTGCTTCATTGAGATAAAACATCATGTAATATCCAGGGGGATAAAGATGAGGATTATCTGGTGCTGCAAATTCTACAAAAGAGGGATCCTCAGAAACTTTAATAGGTAACTCTACTAATCTTTGTCCATAGTCAAAGGAATGGGTAACTGATCCCAGTTTATTGAGGACAACGGAAGCCGTTACTGTAGCATTTTCCACTGTAATCCTTCCTCGTTCTCCATATTTAAGGGTTTCTGGTGCTTCTGTAATAGCAGGACGTTCCCCTGGTTTAAATAGATAAGGGGGACTAAAGATTTCTCCTTGCCAAATTTCGGCTGGGACAAATGGTTCAGGATCTCCCTCTAAAAAATAATGTTGAGGATCTTGATAAAAAATATCGATATCAAAGGGTTCTGGTTCACCTGCTTTATTTTTTAACTGAGCAATGGCAAAAAACCCAGTTTCCACGGGATCTCCTACTAAATCAACCCGTACATTGCCGTTTTCTTCTCTGGCCGCCCGATTGGCATTACCCCCTAACACTAACACACGAGCATCGGGTAATAACACCGCTCCATTATGGTACAGTCTAGGGAATTTAGCTGAATTGAGGGACTTGGTTGTATACCCTGCGGGAACGGTTGCATCAGGGGTCATTAATAAGGGTTCATAAACCGGTTGATATTCGGGATATTGACCCCCATTGACCACTAAAATTTCTTTGTTGGGCAAAATCACCGCTTGTAAGTTGGCTCTAGGGCGATCCAAGAATTTGTCGAAAATTTCCCATTTACCAGTTTTTTGACCACTATTTCCAGGAGAAATCCAACGTTGTAAGCTGGTAGCAACCCTAGCATTCTCAGGAAACCCGGCTGTATTGCCACCCCGTCCAAAACTAATACTGTTAGTGCCAATAATTCCCCCTAATAATAAAACATCTTCTGAGTCAGGAACCTGTAAACCCGTTCCGTAAGCTTTGGACGTTTCTCCTCGTTCGGGTCCCACTTCAAAGCTAATAGAAAGTTCTCCGTCTGCTGCTTCCTCAATACTCATCAAATAACTTTGTTGACTGGAATGAGGCACTAAAACCCCAGGAATACCTGCTTCGTCCCCCGTAATCAACAGTCGACCATCTTTTAAAGGAAAAACACGGGGATACAGATCAATACTGTCGTAAATATCTTCGCTTTCTATTTTTGTGTTGAAAGGACTATTTTCGAGGGTTCTGGGGTCAAAATAAGCAAGTTTCTGGGTTGTGGGGTCATAAATTTCGATACTGGGGTTAATTTGATTAAATTGTTTCCATTTTAATCCAGAAAAAATTACCACTTTCCCATCCGCTAGAGAGATTAAACTGGGATACCAACGACCATCTTTCATCTCTCCGATCGCTTTCCATTGCTCTGTACGCCAGTCATAAAGGTTGATCTGTTTGGTTCCATCAAACCCTCCCCCAGGATAATAACGTCCAGTTCCTCCTACAAATAGAACATTCCCGTCCGGTAACTGCACATGACCAACGCAAAAGAGATCATTGGTGGTTCCATATTGCCAAGCAGGAGGGGAGTCAATGCGTTTAAAGGTTCCAGTTTCGGGGTCAAGTAACCCTGTATTATTGATAGCGTCGTAGTTGGTGGGATCAACCCCTTCGATAAACTTATACTGTCCATCTTGTTTGACTAGGGTACTCCGAAAACTACTCCCGTTGACCACTAATACTTTCCCATTGGGTAATAAGGTTGTATGTACGGACTGCATTCGATCTTTAGGGGGTGGTAAGGGAATAGTTTCCCACATCCCCATGGTTTCTTTAGGCCCTTGAACAACAGCGATCGCCTGATCTCCCCCCATAAAGGTGAAAGAAAAGGCAAGAATACACAGTAGAAACAGTGAGATGATTTTTAACGGTTTTGGTAATGGTTGCAATCTCATATATTTAACGCGCGGTGGGTGATACTAAGTACCTGAACAAAATAAACATTACCGTGAAGTCAGGGAGCGAACAGGGAGAGGGTTTAAAGCTTATTTACTTATTTCGTTACATATGATTTAACTCCGACCTCCGAACTCCTAACCCCGAACTCAGGTTAGATGATTTTCTGAATTTCCTGTTGGGTAACTTCAATCGCTGCTTTAGCAGTATCATAGGCACTAGGATAAGCATTAGGGGTGTCTTC
>JASJDW010000142.1 GCA_030064955.1 Crocosphaera sp. | reverse complement strand
AACAACGAATTTTGTAGGGTGGGCAAGGTTTCCAAGGATGAAGTTAGTTTAGATAAGTCTTTAACTTGCCCACCCTACCGTCTTAAGATTCTATTTATAAACAGTCTCTCAGAACAATAAACCATTACATATTCAAGCATCTCGATTAAATTCTAGTAGAACGACTATTATTACTCTTTATGAACCTAATATAAATGAGTGGATTAATTATTCAAAACGAACGATTATCCCCTGGATGATAGGATAAAATCTCTACACCAATGGGTTCATTTGTAATAGAATCTTGAATTTAAATAACACCATTATCTAATTCAGTACAGATTTGATTTTTTCTGGGAGTTTGCCAAAATATAGTTAAAAGTTCTGTTTCGGGTTCATAATAAATTTTTATCATGATCATTAAAAAAATAAGTTTATTGATGAATTTGTAAAGCAGTTTCTTGGGGATTAATTAATTGTCTTTTAGAAGCATTTAAAAATTCAATGCTAATAGGTTCACCTGTCTCATCATAACTAATAATAATTTCTCCTGCTTCTGAAATAGCATTAGAGGGGGGAATATCTTTGATGATAAAAATTAAAATATCTGATTCTGGATCATATTTAACTTTCATGGTTATTCTCTTTGTTTAAATTATGGTTATAATCTAAATAGATCGGAAGAAACATTAAAAAACATACTTAGTCTTTTGGCTTGTTCATCAGTAATTTTTCGTTCACCTGTTAATATTTCTTGATTAATTAAATCTGTTCCTAAAATGTTTAATAGTTGTTGGATGTCTAAGTTTCTACTTTCCATCAAATGAGTCAATATTTCATGGGGTAATGCTTGGGAAATGGGATAATTCTCTGCTTCATACTTTTCAATTAAGGTGATTAATAATTCCAAGAACGCTGATTCTTCTAAACTTGGCTTTTCAACATGAGAAAGTTGTTCACAAAGGGCGATCGCTTGTTCGTTTTCTTCCTCAGTTTCAATAATTTTAGGTTGATATTTAGCCAGTAAACTTCCGTAAGTGTCTCGATTAAAAGTAAGGGTCATTTTTCCAGTTCTCCTTATCGTAGTCAGCATGGGTTAATATATATTTTATATAAATAAATAATTTAGTGGGTGTAAACGAGATGAACAGATGATAAAAAATTTTATGATATAATGACTTAGGAACAATAAAAATGGACATTTATGCAGTTAACAGCAATTTTTCAAAAGGTTCCAGAAGGTTATATTGCTTTTGTTGAAGAATTACCAGGTGCAAACACTCAAGGAACAACCCTAGAGGAAGCGAGAAGTAATTTATTAGAAGCAATAGATTTAGTCTTAGAAGCTAATCGAATGTTAGCAGAAGAATCTATTCAAGGAATGGATGTTATTAGAGAAACCCTAACTGTATCAGGGTAATGAAAAGACGAGATTTAATTAAGCATTTAGAAGTCAATGGATGCGAGTTTCTTCGAGAAGGAGGAAATCATACAATCTATGTTAATCGAATGGTTCAAAAAGTGTCAGCGATTCCAAGACATCGAGAAATTAATGAGTTTTTAGTCCGCAAAATTTGTAGAGATTTAGAAATTCCTCAACCCTAATGAATCATTTTTCTAATCCATTCCCAAACTTTGAGCAAAACAAACACAACTAACGCAACAGGAAACTTAATCACTCCTAAGATAAAATAAAAAATCTTTTCTAACCATCCTCGTTGTAGTTTGATGAGTTGGTTGTTACAGTCTTGAACATCTCGATCCAGTCCCATTACTTGATATAATTGACGAGATTTTTGATAACATTCTTTTGCTTCTGATTTACGGTTTAATTTCTTTAATGTTAATCCTAAGTTAAACCAAGCATTTGCTTCACCATAGCGATCGCCGATTTCTCTTTTGATAGCTAAGGACTGTTGATAGTATTCTATTGCTTGTTGATATTGTCCCAGGGAACGGTAAGCATTCCCCAAACCCATATAGGAAGTAGCTTCACCATTGTGAGCGCCGATTTCTGTGGTGATAGCTAAAGACTGTTGATAGTATTGTATCGCTTGTTGATATTGTCCCAGCAAATAGTAAACATTCCCAAAATTATTATAGGAACTAGCTTCACCATTGTGAGCGCCGATTTCTGTGGTGATAGCTAAAGACTGTTGATAGTATTCTATCGCTTGTTGATATTGTCCCAGGGAAGAGTAAGTATTCCCCAAACCTATATAGGAATTAGCTTCACCGTTGCGATCGCCGATTTCTGTTTGGATAGCTAAAGATTGTTGATGGTATTCTATCGCTTGTTGATATTGTCCCAGGGAAGAGTAAGCATTCCCCAAACCTATATAGGAATTAGCTTCACCATTGCGATCGCCTATTTCTGTGGTGATAGCTAAGGACTGTTGATGGTATTCTATCGCTTCTTGATATTGTCCCAGGGAAGAGTAAGCATTTCCCAAATTACCATAGGAATTAGCTTCACCGTTGCGATCGCCGATTTCTGTTTGGATAGCTAAGGACTGTTGATAGTATTCTATCGCTTCTTGATATTTTCCCAGGGAACGGTAAGCAATCCCCAAACCTATATAGGAAGTAGCTTCACCATTGCGATCGCCTATTTCTGTGGTGATAGCTAAGGACTGTTGATGGTATTCTATCGCTTCTTGATATTTTCCCAGGGAATCGTAAGCACTCCCCAAATTACTGTAGGAATTAGCTTCACCCTTGCGATCTCCGATTTTTTGAAAGATAGCTAAAGATTTATTATAGTCTTCTATTGCTTGTTGATATTGTCCCAGGGAAAAGTAAGCATTCCCCAAACCTATATAGGAATTAGCTTCACCATTGCGATCTCCGATTTCTGTGGTGATAGCTAAAGACTGTTGATAGTATTCTATCGCTTCTTGATATTTTCCCAGGGAAAAGTAAGCATTCCCCAAATTACCATAGGAAGACTCTTCACCGTTGCGATTCTCTATTTCTATAAAGATAGCTAAAGACTGTTGATGGTGTTGTATCGCTTGTTGATATTGTCCCAGGGATTGGTAAGCATTCCCCAAAGAAGTGAGAGAAGCAGCATAGTTCCAATTATTTTGATCTTCTATTTCCTCATAAATCCTCACTAAATCTGAATAATATTTGACCTGAAGATGATAATATCCCTGAAGGGTCATAAACTCATCAACATGACGCAAATAATCAAATGCAGTGTCATATTCTCCTAATTGATACCAATGATAGAAAATCTCTAAATATCCTTGTATCTGATCGAGGTTTGTCCAGGGTTTCGGGGGAACAATAGATAAATAATAATTAATCGCTATTTGATGACACTGGGTTAAGTCGGGATATTTTTTCTGTAAATAGGGTTTAAGTAATAGGGGACATTCATAACCTTTTTCATCGCTACGAGATAATAAGGAACGATTAGCTAAATTTTGTAATTCTTTCTTGACTTCTATGGGTTTTATGGTTGCTTCTGTCTCTCCTTCTGTAAAATTAGCATTGATATACATCCCTGTTGCTGCTGTTACATCAAAGGGTTGACGATAGACGGATAAATTAACTAAAAATTGTCTTTGTTGTTCACTTAAACGGGTTAAATGTTGTTCTAATATCCATGATAATCGTGCATCGTTTTTATGACGATGGAGTCCTGATGCTTCTTCGTAAATTAACTCAAATTCATCTAACCCCAATTCTCTCACTTGACTTAGTTGACTATCACAATATTCTTTGAGGTATGCTGCCACTAATCTTAAGGTCAACGCATGACCATTTATTTTAGTAACTAATTGTTCTAAGTCTTTGTCACTTCCTTCAATTTGTAATGCTTTTAATAAAGTTTTACCTTCATCAACTGTGAAAGTTCCCAAAGAATACCAATAATTATTCCCTCGATAAAGGTTAGGTTTATCTCTTGTGGTCAATAACAAAATACTGGTGTGTCCCTGTTGCTTCCAACGCTGGAAAAAGGTAGTATAATTTTCGCTTTGCCATTCTCCTGATTCGTTTAGCAAAGTTTCAACATTATCCACCACCAATAAACAACGATGTTGATGTAAAATCTTGAATAAATCAGCAATTAAAATATTAACGTCACCCGTCGCATTCAAAGTTCCTGATAAACCCTTAATAATGGATTCAGCAAAAGCAGCAAAATCGGGATTTAAACTAACATCAGCCCAGAATTTGAGGGTGGGCAGTGTGGGAGGTGTGGGGAGTGTGGGAGAAGGAGAAAATCTATTATAAAAATACGCAGCTAAGGCAGATTTTCCGATTCCACCTAACCCAACAATACCCATTAAATTAACGTCAGCATCATCAAACCAACCTTGAATAGTGGTCATTTCTTCTAACCTATCTACCCAAGGTTTAACAACAGGAGGCGATGTAATTAAACTTGATGCTAAGGTCGCTTTCCTATCAGGTTTTTCTTGCCAAAATTCTATGAGTCGTTGTACATCATTTTCCCCTATTCCTTTTTTACGTTAATAACATTCTGTGTGCCAATATTACTAATTGTTTCTGCATTATAATTGTTTAGATTTTCTGCTTCTTGCTTCCCAACAACTGTACTTTTTTCAGCTTTAGCAACATAAATATTAATTGTTTCTTTATCTTGCTCAATAGCTTCTTTTGCTAACTGCTGCACCTGTTGTTCAAACGTCTCATCAGACAGCATTTCCACCTCCAAGAAAGGGGCCAATTTGGGAATTTGATCTGGCGAGTTATTTTCCTCAATTTCTGCGATCGCTACTTGTGCAACGGGTTGATTTTGCAGACGGTTACGAATAGTTTGCCAGAGTTTTTTAGTGGCAGTTGGAAGATTTTCTACCCCCATTGTAATCACTGCACCTACCACAAACTCCAGAATTTTTGCAGTGGTAAAAGGTTCCATAATAGTTCACTCTTTACTATCCAACTTATTATAACTCCTGACTCCTGTTCGCGCTTAGCCGGAGCTTCGCTGTGGAACTCCTGACTCCTAACCCTCGCTTCCTAACTGTAATTTCCATAACCGAACCACTCCATCATTATCTCCAGACACTAAAAAAGAACCATCCCCAGTAAAAGCAATACTATTAATACAATTGGTATGACCTTGAATTAATTGAGTTAATTCGCCTGAAATTAAATCCCAAATGGCAATCATTTGATCTTTTCCCCCTGAGGCCAAATACCGACCTTCCAAACTAAACGCCACACATTTAACATAATTGGTATGGCCTTGAAATCGATGAATTTCTTTACCAGAAATAACGTGCCAAACTCTAACAGTTTTATCTCGACTAACTGAAGCAATAAATTGACCATCGGGACTAAAAACCAAATCCTCTACACTATATTTATGACCCTCTAATTGTTGAACCTGTTGACCGGATACAACTTCCCATATTTTAATGGTTTTATCATTACCAGAACTAGCAATTAATTGACTATCAGGACTAAAAGCAACCCCTTCAATATCTTCTAAATGACCCTGTAAAATACGAGTAGGTTTACTGATTTTAAACTGGTGCCAACTATTAGTAGTCTCCCAAAGACAAACAGTTTTATCCCAACTTCCAGACGCAACCCATTGACCATTAGAACTCACCGCAACACAACTAACCCAGTGTTGATGACCCTGTAAAATGCGTTTACATTTTCCTGTGTGAATATCCCAGACTCTTAGGGTTCCATCCCAACTCCCAGAGATAAGATGTTGATTATCAGGACAAAAGGCCACACTAGAAACAGCACTTTCATGACCTTCAAGACAACTAACTTCCCGTTGTTCAATGATATCCCAAAGATGTACCGTCCAATCGCTGTATCCGATCGCCACCCAACGACCGTCCCCACTACAAGCCACACTATACACCCAATTGGTATGTTGTTGTAGTTGTTTGATCGCCTTTCCAGTTTCTCTGTCCCAGAGACGGATAGTGTTGTCTAATGCTGCTGAGACCAAATAACGATCATCGGGACAAAAAGCGATCGCTTGGATGGTGTTACTGTGACCCTGTAGTTGTTGGGTGGGTTGTCCTTGTGCAACAGACCAAATACGAATGGTTTTATCATTAATTGCTGATGCAGAGGCTAAATAACTTGCTGTTTTATCAAAATTTAATGCTGTTATCCAGTCTTGATGGCCTTCTAATACTTGTTGCAATTTCCCTGAAGTAACGTCCCATAAATGAATGATTTGATCCTGTCCGCCAGAGGCTAATACTTTGCTATCTGGGCTAAAAATTAAGGTTTCTACTGCCATTTGGTGTCCTTCTAAACATCGCCATTCTTGACCGGAAATAGCTCCCCAAATTCTCACAATTCCGCTATGGCAACCAGAGGCAACAAATTGACTATCTTCGCTAAAAGCAACGGCAGTGATGCGTCCCATCGGTTCAGATAGTTCGTGACGTTTTCTGCCTGTTTGAATGTCCCAGATAATTAAGGTTTCATCAAGGCTTCCTGAGAGTAATAAAGAGCCATCTTGATTAAACGCTAGGTCAGTTATTTTTTTTGAATGACCTTGTAATTGTCGCAAAAATTTCCCTTGAGTTAAATCCCATAAATAGATATTTTTTTGCCAAACTAAAGCTAGTATTTTTTGATTTTTGCTGATGGCTCCACAGGAGGTAGGACAATCAATTTCCCAAGGAATAATACCAGTATTTACATCGAATAAAGATGCGCCCCCCGCTTCTAAAACTAAGACTTGAATTTGATTAATCGGAATCACTGTTTTAATACAACCTCGCCCTAGTTTTTGAGTCATGCCTTGTTGTTGTAATAAGGGCAGCGTAAATTTTCCTTGTAAATTTTCAACGCTTTTTTGTTCAAGGTTGATACTATTTCCTTGTTTTTGTTTTCTTAGTTCCCACCATTGTTCTACAGTGGAACTGCGATAGATTCTTTGAATTCTTAACGCATCAACGATTAACATATCCCAAGGATGCTCTAACCCTTGAGGCTGCCAAATATCGGTTTCTAGAACACGCTTCATAGCTGGAGGTGGCAAGGTTCCTGTTAATAGTTCATGAAGAATCATCCCTACTTCAAATAGATCACTTTCAGGGCCAACTTCTCCCCCTGACATAATTTCTGGGGCTGCATAACATTCGGTAAAAGAACGGGTCTTTTTTCGTTTAGCATCATCGGCTAATGTGGCTGCTCCAAAATCAATTAGAATCAATTGATCATTGGGGGTTAAGAGTATATTTTCGGGTTTCAAATCTAGATGATAAATCCCTGCTTCATGAATGGCAGTTAACGCATTAACTAATTGTCCAATTAAATTTTCTATTCTGTCGAGAGTTAGTTTTTTGTTGGGCTGATTTTCTAATTCTTGTAATAAAGTTTTTCCTTGTACCAACTCCATAACAATGTAAGCGGTGTCTCGTTCTTCAAATAAATCCCTAACTTTAACTACATTGGGATGATTCAGCTTAGCTAATATTTGTCCTTCTTCTAAAAAACGATATAAGTTTCTTTTGTATGCGTCTCGATGTTTTTCGGGAATAATTAATAGTTTGGTTTCAATATTTCGAGATACGTACTCAATGGGATAAAACTCTTTAATGGCGACAGGATTCTTTAATGCGGTATGATGGGCGCGATAGGTAATGCCAAAACTGCCTTTCCCCATAGCATCTTCAAGACAATATGTCTGCGATCGCAGTTGGGTGCCTTGGGGTAACACTTCTTGTAACAAAGCGACAACTTGCGCCCCACAATTGGGACAGGTTTGGGTAGTTTCGGGAAGGTTATCCAAGTGGCAGTTTAAACAGCGCATTGATTCAATTATTTATCTTGAAATGTCGGGGTGAAGACCCCGGTTACACGAACGTTAGCGGTGGGATGAAACCCCGACCAAATATATTAACTGCGTAGCAACCATATTTTAGCAACTTCTTGGTGCGCGCATCCTACCGCCGTCTTACGGCGGTTGGGTCGCATCCGCTTTTTGGCTCAGACCAGAAAACTTGTGCTAAACTCATATTTAGGCTAGTAAGGTTAGCATAAATGTTAGTTTTAGAGTTCAAAGTTAGAGCTAAAAAGCATCAATACACAGCTATAGATGAGACCATACGTACGGCTCAGTTTGTCCAGAATAAATGCTTGCGTTTTTGGATGGATCATGAAAAAGTGAATAAGTATGACCTTAATAAATATTGTCGTGTATTAGCCCATGATTTTGACTTTGCTAACCAGCTAAACTCACAAGCTAGGCAATCTAGTGCCGAAAGAGCGTGGTCAGCTATATCTCGTTTTTACGACAACTGTAAACGCAAGATTCCTGGGAAAAAGGGTTTCCCGAAGTTTAAAAAGAATTGCCGTTCTGTGGAGTACAAAACCACTGGCTGGAAACTCGACCTAACTACCAGAAAAGCGATTACTTTTACAGATAAGAATAACATTGGTAAAGTAAGACTTGTAGGGACTTACGATTTAAACTTTTACCCCATTGAATCAATTAAAAGGGTAAGGCTAATTCGGAGGGCTGATGGCTACTATTGTCAGTTCATTCTCTCTGTTGACGTGAAAATAGATACTGAACCAGCTAACAGTGTAGTCGGTTTAGATGTTGGGTTACAGTCCTTCTACACTGACCAGAATGGACAGAAAATTGATAACCCTAGATTCTTAAGAAAAGGAGAGAAGAAACTTAAAAGACTTCAAAGAAGACTATCTAGAAAAAAGAAAGGGTCTTCTAATCAAAGAAAAGCGCGGGCTAGATTAGCTAAAGCTCACCTTAAAATAAGTAGACAACGTAAAGACTTTGCTGTGAAGTTAGCAAGGTGCGTAATTCACTCTAACGATGTGATAGCATACGAAGACTTAAGGATTAAGAACTTAGTTAAAAATCATTGTTTAGCTAAATCAATTAATGATGCTGCCTGGTATCAGTTTCGTCTTTGGCTTGAATATTTGGGAGAAAAACACAGCAAGATAACAATTGCTGTCCCTCCTCAATTCACTTCTCAAAACTGTTCTAATTGCGGAGAAAAAGTCAAGAAATCTCTCTCAACAAGGACTCATATTTGTGCTTGTGGATCTCAGTTAGATCGTGATGAAAATGCTGCACGCAACATCTTAAAACTCGGATTAGGTACTGTGGGTCACTCAGGAACCTGGCTACAAGATAGTCTAAACGCTTTGGGAGAGGATACCTCTACTACGATAGGAGAAATCCTGTCTAAGCAAGTAGCCTCTGTGAACAAAGAATCCCCCGTTACAGCGATAGCTTAACGGTGGGAGTGTCAATCTTTATTCTATCCTTTGTTGCTGTTGAGATCAGAAGGGGGGCGATCGCTACTCCAGGCCCACCATGCTTGTTCACATTCACACAAATAAAATTCTTGCCATCGGCGGCCATAGTCTTCAGTTATAACGGGGGCCTGTCGATTGATCCAAGCTTTTTGGGCTTTATTCGCAGTAGAATGACAACGAGGGCAACAGAATTGTAGCCCATGAACAGCAGTTTCTGTCCAGGGTGGAGGTGTGGGACTAAAGGCATCCATTTTTATTTTTTTAAGGAGTTGTTATCTGTGTATTTTATTTTATCTTAAAAAATTGAAGACTATCTAACAATTTCAGGTAGCTTATGAGTGAGAATTTATTACCATTAAATGATTTACAAATATTGGTTAAACAGGTTGAAACAGAGAAAGGGGATCACGATCCTAGTTTAATTCGACTTTATAAAAATTTAGGAGATGCTTATAAACATAAATTGGAAAAAGGAGAAAATGAAAATTATCAAAAAGAACAACAACAAGCTATTGTCTATTATTCAAAAGCATTGGAACTATATGAAATTCTTGAAAGACCATCTGACTTGAATTATAGTAATATTGCTAATAATTTAGCTTCACTTTATGATGATCAGGAAAAATATGAAGAAGCAGAATTCTTGTTTGAACAAGCTTTAGAATTGAGAGAAAGATTATTAGAAAAAGACCATCCTGATGTGATTCATAGCCTTAATAATTTAGCTATATTATATTATCATGAGGAAAGGTATGAAGAAGCAGAAAAATTATTTGAGCAGGGATTAGAATTGAGAAAACAACGACTAGGAGAAAATAATCTTGATTTTGCCCATAGTCTTAATAATTTAGCTTCATTATACTATAACCAGGGAAAACTTGAAAAAGCAGAATGTTTATATTTACAAGCTTTAGAATTAAAGAAAAAGTTACTAGGAGAAAATCATATTTATGTGGCAGATAGCCTCAATAATTTAGCTGCACTATATCATAATCAAAGAAGATATGAAGAGGCGGAATGTTTATATTTACAAGCTTTAAACATGAGTCAAAAATTACTTAGTGAGAATCATCCTAAAATAGCTAATATAGTTGATAATTTGGCTTTGTTATACTCTCATCCAGGCAGAGATATATCCCTACGGGAAAGGCAACAGTAATATGAAATAGCTAAAGCCGAACGGTACAAACTCTTCTAGTTTTAGGAGTTAGGAGTTCGGGAGTTCAGGAGTTCAGAAAAGGCAACAGTAATATGAAATAGCTAAAGCCGAACGGTACAAACTCTTCTAGTTTTAGGAGTTAGGAGTTCGGGAGTTCAGGAGTTCAGAAAAGGCAACAGTAATATGAAATAGCTAAAG